>MFRL01000074.1 GCA_001784565.1 Candidatus Melainabacteria bacterium GWF2_37_15 | reverse complement strand
TCTGTTACTATGCCTTTAACGTGCATATCTTGATCTACAACAGGAACTACGCCGCAGTTTTCTTCCTTCATAATTTCTACAGCGTCTTTTATAGTGCAATCTGGGGTACACCATTTAATATTTTTACTCATAACGTCTTTGCATTTCATTTTAATTTCCTCCCATTATATCCTTTTATACAGGCTAAAAATACCCGCATCATGAATGCTATCATTTAAAAATCCTAATAACATTAGAAAGGCAGGCTAAGTTTATAGGATTATAATTCTTTAAGCCTGCGAAAAATGCACGTTCCATGATTGATGAATTCTGAAATATTTTTTGGCTGAATGTCTTCTGACTTATCGAGGATAGCCAGTGTTTTCTGAGTTTTTTTTGAGAAAATTGAATTTGTTGAATTTAATAAAATTTCCATAACTTCCATTTCCCTTTTTTAGTTTTATCGAATGTTCTATTTATATAAAACCTCCTGAAAAATTTTATTGCTAAAAAAATGCGGTAGTGGCCGAAAAGTAACTGATTTTTTTTGATGTGGCGTGCATCAACATTAGTAGTATAAATTTAGAACACCCTTTGCGGCGTTGGCGTGGCTTGTTTAGGGGTTATAGGGGGACAAAGTCCCCCTATAACCCCCTTTAACAAATATCTAATATCTTATCAGTCACAATGTGACCACTACCAAAAATGCCAACATCCATAAATGTTGGCATTTTTTAAAAACTAGGTCTGGTTTTTAAGGGCTAAGCAAAGAAATTTACCCCGTCTTCAGCTAAGTTGGAATAGTTTTTGTTAGTCCAGGCAGTTACATCCTGCTGACTGTTAAACTTGCCTATTCCATTGTCATCCCTGAACATTTCAGCAAAGGATTCAGCCCGGGTTTCATCCGCTTTGTCTCCGCCACCGAATGCTATGTGGTTAAACTCATGTAAAATAGAGGCTGCTATGCTGCCGACAGAAGATTTTTCTGCGTATCTCTGGTTTATTGTAACAGATGATCCATTTGTCTGGGCATTTGTGCCTTCACCGAGATCCCGCACAACCACTGGAGGTCTCTTTTGCGCAACAGCTTTGTTTACCTGGCCTGCCTGGCTGGCAAGACCCGTATTTTGAGTAGAACTCTGTTTTGCATCCAGCCAACTGTATGCCATCTGTGTTGCCTGGCTAACTTTACCTGATGCGTCACCTCCTGTGTTCTGGGCATTTGCAAAAATACCCTGTTGCTGATTTGCAGTGCCGGTTTGGGCGGCGTTAGCCGTACCGCCTTGTCCCGCCATTTGTTGCGTTAAACTAATGGTTCCTTTGTAGTTTGCCATCGCTTTATCAATGGCTGATGTTCCAAATTCGATTGGATTCATGCTCACTAACTCCATCTATGATTTTTTACTAAATAAAAACGATATATACTATATAAAAAATGTATATATTTAAAAATTGTTAGCTATTTTAGGTTTTTAAGCAATCTTAATTTTGATTTAATAATTCAATCCCGGCAAAATAATCCAATGCCCGCTCAGCAAGCATTTTATGCCTTAGTTTTTTATCCTTCTGCTTTACAGGTGGCTCTAATAAGCCCCAATTACTGTTTATTGGCTGAAAATTCTTGTGTTCCATATGCGTAATATATGAGCACAATCCACCCAGCATAGTTATCGAAGGCAAAGTTAATAATTCTCTGTTTTCTAAAAATCTTGCAGCGTTTATACCTGCCAGAAGCCCTGTTGCAATGGATTCTGTATAACCCTCAACTCCTGTTATCTGTCCTGCAAAAAATAACGTCTTCCTTATCCTTGCCTGCATAGTGGGAGCAAGCACAAACGGGCTGAAAATAAAGGTATTCCTGTGCATCACCCCGAACCTTACTATAGCCGCATTTTCCAGACCGGGTATGCAATGAATAAGTTCTTTCTGCGCGCCCCATTTTAGATTTGTTTGAAATCCCACCATATTATACAGGGTTGCAGCCTTATTATCCTGTCTTAATTGTATTACCGCATAATTTTCAATATTAGTCCTTGGATCAGTAAGGCCAACAGGTTTTAATGGCCCAAATCTTAATGTATCCTTGCCTCTTTTGGCCATAACTTCCACTGGCATGCAGGATTCAAAGAACTTAGCCCCTTTTTCAAACTCTTTTAGTTCAATGGTGGGCGAATTTATAAGTTTTTCATAAAATATTTCATACTCTTCTTTGATCATTGGGCAATTTATGTAGGCGGCATCTTCGCCCTTATTATACCTGTTTGCCCAGAAAGCCTTATTGAAGTCTATAGAATCCTTCTCAATTACCGGCGCAATGGCATCAAAAAAGTAAAGATTATCCCTGCCTGTAAATTCCATAATTTTTTGGGTTAAACTTTCTGATGTTAAAGGCCCGGAAGCTATAATAACAGGTGTATCCGTAGGAATATCAGTTATTTCCTTATTTATAAGGTTTATATTGGGATTTTCTTTAATTGCTGCGGTTACTTTTTGAGCAAATAAAGTTCTGTCTACAGCAAGTGCATTTCCGGCAGGGACGCTACATTCATCAGCGAATTTTATCAGGAAGGAGTCCATGAATCTCAATTCCTGCTTAAGAAGCCCGCTTGCAGAATATACATCATTAGAACCCAGGCTGTTACTGCACACAAATTCAGCAAGGTATTCCGTAGAGTGAGCACCTGTGGTTTTTTCAGGCCTCATTTCATATAAATCAGTTTGTATTCCTCTTTTTGCCAGTTGAAGAGCTGCTTCACAACCGGCAAGCCCTCCTCCAATAATTGTTATTTTCATTTATAAAGATCTAATTGTAACGGCGTAATATCATTGTAATTTGTCATATAAGTAAAAGTATACAACACATCAGTTTGAAAGTTTTTTGATCCTGTTTCCAGAAGATATTTTACTGCTTCCTTGGAATTTTTAACTCGTATTTCCCCTTTACCGGAGGTTAATTTATCATATTCATTACATACAGAAACGATATAAGCTTCCATAGATATAAGTTTTCCTGAAATACCGTAAGGATAGCCGGAACCATCCGGTTTTTCATGGTGTTGGAGAGCGACTTTAGCTATATGTTCCGACAAACCCAGGTCATTTTTAATAATATTATACCCGAGTTTTGTATGAAGCTGTACAAGCCTAAGTTCTGAGTTCGTAAGTGTTGTTTTATTAATGACTGAGTCAGGAATTTCGGTTTTTCCTATATCATGAAGCATTGCAGCAAGAGTTATATCCTTTACCGCCTGTTCATTAAACTTCATTTTATGGGCAAGCAAGGCACTAAGCATTGCAACATTAATTCCGTGTGAATAATTATAATCACCATAAACTTTTAATTGTGATTTATAAAATATCCTGCTTACCTCAGGAATAACTTCTTCAATAATGGAATCCCTTATATCAAGGCATACACTGACATCTTTTGCCCCTTCTTCTGTAGCAAAGGAATCCATCATAATTTTATATTTATCTTTAATTTCTGTCTGAACTTTTTGAAGAAGAGGGAGATTACCGTAATCTCTTAAAAACCTTGGTTTTTCAGCTTCTTTTCTCTTTTCTTCTTCCTGGCTTTTCGCTTCTTCCCTGGCATCCGGCAGTTCATCCAGGATTTCCAGAAGATCTTCATCAACTGGAATATTAATTTTATTTTGTTCTACTTCTTCTATATATAGAGCAGGTATATATTTAAGTTGAAGAATTTTCCCCGGGGTTAGTAATTCCCCGGCTGCAAATATTTTTTTCCCTTTTTCTGAATAAAGGTCAAAAGGGAGCACTTTATGATTAATCAAATCATCTACTGAAATAAGTTGCAACTCATTAACTCCTGTCCGGCTCCTATGATTTATATAATCGTAATTTTTTAGAAAAACTTTAAATTAGAAATCTAAAGTTAAATTGTCTATAATTTTATGAAAGAGTATGTAAAAAATCTGCTTAAAGTGTGCTAAGTATTAATAAAAAATAAAAGGAAATCTGCAAAAATATGGCTGTAATGCTTGTAGGCGAAAAATATAATACTGTCCGAAGAACTATAAAAAATAACAATATTTTTCTTGTTACTGACGAAAACGGAAACATGCTGAGCGGGACTACATCCGGTTATGGACTTTACCTCGGAGATACCCGTTTTTTGAGCCGGCTGGAATGCAGAATAAATGACACATATCCTGTAGTTCTCTCTTCTTCCACAGAAACAGGATATTCGTCGGTTGTTATTGGCACTAATATGAGAATTAAGGATAACTTTAATCCAGAGAAACTGATTCAACAAGAAACTATTCAGATAAAAAGAGATAGTGTCCTGTTTGGGGCGTATTTTGAAACTATAACCTTAGCGAATTACAACCTGTTCGAAGTTACAATAAAGTTAGAATTGCTGTTTGAAGCTGATTTTATGGATATTTTTGAAGTCAGGAACTTAAAATCCCTGAATAAAACAAATATACAAAAACCTAAAATAGAAGTTGATACTCTTTTATTCCAATATACAGATATAACCGGAGCTCTGCAGGAAACAGAAATAAGCTTTGATTTAGTTAAACCCAACAGTATTGAGGAAGGAAAGGTAACATATGAGGTAACCTTACCGCCGTCTTTTAAAAAAGAAATTAAGTATAAAGTAAACCTTAAATCCACAGCATTACTACCTGAAAAAACTACTGCTTCAGATTTTATTGAAGCTTTTGCGCTGAACACGAAAGCAGTTAATGAGTGGCATAACCTGATTTCCACCTTCCAAACCGACAATGAAGATTTTCGGGAAATGATACAGAGAAGCCAAAAAGATTTAAATATGCTTACTACAAAAGCAGTGTGGGGAGAATATATTTCAGCTGGAATTCCCTGGTTTACCACCTTATTTGGCAGGGACAGCATTATCGCAGGAAGGCAATCGCTTATTTTAACTCCTACACTTGCTAAAAACGTACTAATAACCCTGGCAAAATTTCAAGGAAAAGAAGTAGATGAATGGAGAGAAGAAGAACCCGGGAAAATCCTCCATGAAGTAAGGTTTGGAGAACTCGCCAGAAGTAACCAGATACCTCATACTCCTTATTATGGATCAGTAGATGCAACTCCTTTATGGATAATTCTGCTATATGAATATTTTAAGTGGACCAATGATGTAGAAACCCTGGAAAAACTCTGGCCAACGGCTTTAGCTTGCCTTGACTGGATGGATAATTACGCTTTATATAATGGTTTTGCGGCATATATTAAAAAAAGCAAAGAAGGACTGGTTAACCAGGCATGGAAAGACTCAAGTGACTCTTATATGCATGCTGACGGCTCCCTCGCTGAGCCACCAATTGCCTCAGTTGAAGTTCAGGGTTATTTTTATGCCGCAAAAGTTAAAATGGCAAGGCTTGCAACTTATATGAGAGATAATAAGCTTTCCGCAAGGCTTGTATCAGAGGCTGCCTCTTTTAAGCAAAGATTCCATAGGGCTTTTTGGGTTGATAATATGAATTTTTACGCATTGGCACTCGATAAAAACGGAGATCCACTTAGAGTTTTCTCTTCAAATGTTGGGCACCTGCTGGAAACCGGTATTTTAGAACCCTATTATGAACAAAAAATTGCGGAAAGACTTTTTCAGTACGATATGTTCAGCGGCTGGGGAATAAGGACGTTAAGCTATAACTCTGTAGCCTACAACCCTATGAGTTACCATAACGGTTCAATCTGGCCTCATGACAACAGTATAATCGCAAATGGCCTTTCCCGAGGAGGATATAGTGATCAGGTCATTAAAATAAGCACTTCTTTATTTGAAGCAGCAAGATTAATGTATTACAAAAGGCTTCCCGAGCTATTTTGCGGATTTACCCGGCAGTACGAAATCCCAAACCCGCCTGTCAGTTATCCCGTTGCCTGCATCCCGCAGGCATGGTCAGCAGGGACAGTGTTTTTCCTTATTAAATCAATGCTTAATATAGAGCCTGACGCGCAGGCTAAAAAATTGCGGATATTAAACCCGCAGCTTCCTGACTGGCTTAATTTTCTTGAAATAAAAAATATAACTGTAGGTGATGCATCAGTAGGTATAGAGTTCAGGAAAACAAGCAGGGGACTGGTGATAGATGTTTTTGACAAAAAAGGAACGCTGGATATTATTATCAGGAAGTAATTGTCATCCTGAGCGAGGCTTCATATGAAGCCGAGTCGAAGGATCTTTCCAGCCTCGTTAAAAAGATTCTTCACAACGCCTTTATACCAATATTATAGCCTTAATTCCATGGTTCAGAATGACCTATCAGTTACAATGTAACCCAATTCTGAAAATAAACAAAAGGTGTCATGCCGCACTTGATGCGGCATCTATCCAATTTGGGTTGTTATTTAAGCCACACCAATTGTGAAACTCTTTTTAGCTTCATCCTTGACACCCTTTTGAGCCGCTTCGAGGATGTGTTTTCTAGATTCAAGCTCTGTCTCATATTCCTTTTTCTTTGCCATAAGTTCTTTTTCTATAAAAAATGCATCAATTAATGTGTGACTTCCCGCTTGTACAGAATGAGCGAGTGCTAACATTCTTCTATTGGTTATCTCTATCTTATATTCAAGATCGCTAAGTACCCTGGTATTAAGTAAAACACTCATTTGATACATTGAAACGCCCATAACTCTTACCTCTTCTTTTTCTTGTAGGCTTTTCCGCTTACTCTGCTATACTTTATATATACTTTATATATATTTAAACTCGTTTTACATCCAAAAAGTGCTTAAATTTTAACATTTCTTCATCATTTCGTTACATTTCTTATAAATTCCTTTTTGTATAATAAAGAAATGCAAAATCTCGCTAAATACATTGACCAAACCTTACTTTCCCAAGACGCAACAGAAAAAGAAGTTATCAGTTTCTGCGAGCAGGCTTTAGAGTATAATTTTTATGCTGTTTGCGTCCAGCCCTACCGTGTTTCAGCAGCTAATAAGGTTCTAAAAGGCAGTAATATAAAAATTGCAGCGGTGGTTGGATTCCCTTGCGGCTCAACGTTTACTGAAATTAAATTAAAAGAAGCTGAAAAGTGTATTGAAGCAGGCGCACACGAAATTGATATGGTGATAAACGTTGGTGCGTTTAAAGACGGCAATATAAAATTTGTAAAAACTGAAATAAAAAAGATGGCTGAGCTGCCTGCTGTTTTGAAAGTAATCATAGAAACAGGGCTTTTAACAGATGAAGAAAAAATACTTGCCTGCAAAACAGCCGCAGAAGCAGGTGCGGGTTTTGTAAAAACATCCACGGGTTTTACAAAAAACTCCAAACCTGCCACAATTGAAGATGTGAAATTAATGTTTGACGCTGTAAAAGGCACCGGTGTAAAAGTAAAGGCAAGCGGCGGTATAAAAGACTATGAAACCGCACTTTCTATGATAAACGCAGGTGCAAGCAGAATCGGAACAAGTTCGGGGGTTATAATCCTAAATGCAGGTTCAGAAACAGCTGGCTCAGGCTATTGAATACCATAAAGCCGGGAAAATTGAGGAAGCTGAAAAGCTCTATAACCAAATACTTCAAACAAATCGCAATAATCCCAATGTTTTTGCAATTTTAAGCATGGCTTACAGCGGACTGGGAGACTCTTACTGGGATAAAGGCAATATAAAAATTGCTACAGACAACTATTTAAAGGCAATTAAGCTGAATCCAAAAAACTTTGAAGCTTATAATAACCTTGGGATGCTGTATTCTTCCCAGAAAATGCTGAATGAAGCTATTTCATGCTATGAAAAAGCCCTTAAAATAAACCCTAATTGCGCAGAAATCCACAATAACCTCGGAACAGTTTATTTTGACAGGGGAGAAGTTCAAAAAGCCCTAAATTGCCACGAGCAGGCAATCAGGATTAAGCCGGACTATGCTGAAGCCTTTTATAACCTTGGAAATGCCTATAAAAATTCTAAAAACTATGAAAAAGCCCTGGCGTGTTATTCAAAAGCCATAGAATTAAAGCCTGATTTTGTGCAGGCCTATGTAAACCTTGGCTTGGTTCACCATTACAGGAATGAACCGAAAAAAGAGCTAATATGTTATAGAAAAGCTGAGGAACTGGCTCCTAATTCAGCGGAAGTATTAAATAACATTGGGAATATGCAGAGGGATGCAGTCAGACTTGAGCAGGCAATTGAATATTTTGAAAAAGCAATACAATACGATCCTCAAAAAGACGATGCTTACGTTAATGCGGCGATTTCTTACCTCGCATTAAAGAATTTTGATAAAGGATGGAAGTATTACCAGCGCAGGTTGAATGATAATCATATTTATCAGGAAAAAATAAAAAGAATTAAGCAGCCTGTGTGGACAGGGCAGCCATTACAGGGTAAAACTCTTTATGTTTACTATGAACAGGGGTTTGGAGACAGTATAAACTTTGTAAGATTCCTGTCTGTATTAAACTCAATGGATGCAAAAGTTTTATTCCAGCCGCAAAAGGAACTTATTGACCTGTTTAAAATTAATGACCTCAAGGCTGAAGTTATTGCAAATGAGCCGGTTGAGTTTGACTATCACGTTCCCCTATTAAGCATACCGGGAATACTCGGAGTAAATGATAAAAATATTGGATTTAGCGGAAAATATCTTAACGCTGATCCTGAAAAAGTTCAGTTTTATAAGGAAAAATACTTTAATAATGACTGTTTTAAGCTGGGCATAAACTGGCAGTGCAGAAACGCCAAACATGTGGATATATTCAGGTCAGTACCGCATATTAGCGATTTTTATCCGTTTCTAAGGCTGCCCAACATTAAAATTTACTCCTTTCAAAAAGGCTGCGGAACTGACCAGCTCAATACCCTGCCAGATGATATAAAAATAATAAATTTGGGAGATGATTTTAAAGATTTTTCAGATACAGCCGCCGCACTTGAGAATATTGACCTGTTAATTACTGTGGATACGGCTGTGTCGCATCTTGCAGGAGCATTAGGGCGGTCAGTATGGGCATTATTGCAGACAGTGCCGGATTTTAGGTGGTTTCTGGAAGGCGAAGCAACTCAGTGGTATGATAGTATGAAGTTGTTTAGACAAAGCAGCCCAAACCAATGGGAAGAGGTTATAAACAGAGTTTATCAGGAGTTACAATGTATGCCATGTATGACATAGCAATAATAGGGGCAGGACCGGGCGGCTATGTAGCAGCAATCAGGGCCGCACAGCTTGGTGCAAAGGTGGTATTAATCGAGAAGGAGGCAGTGGGCGGAGTATGCCTTAATTGGGGATGTATCCCTTCCAAGGCGATTATTTCCTGCGCGGATAAATACAATGAAGCTAAAAAACTATCTAAATACGGCATAAAAGCTGAAAATGTCACATTTAATTACAGAGAAGTATTTGATAGAAAACAGCAGATCGTCGAAAAACTGCAAAAAAGCCTGACCAGACTGATAAAAAGTAAAAATGTTGAGCTGGTAAAAGGCGAGGCTGTTATTGAAACAAACAATTCCCTTAAAGTAAACGGGGAAATAATCGAATTTAAAAACCTTATAATCGCAACGGGTTCAAGGACAAAGTCTTTGCCCGGGCTGGAAATAGACCATAAATATATTCTTGATTCAAATGATATCTTATCGCTTCAAGAATTACCTGATTCTGTGCTTATTGTAGGATCCGGGGCTGTTGGGCTGGAATGGGCAAGGGTTTTTCATTCTTTTGAAAAGCAGGTAACTATTGTCGAAATAGCTGACCGACTATGCCCAATGTTTGACAGGGAGGTTTCAGAGTATATAGAAAAACTTAAAAAACGAAAAAGAATAGCTGTTTACAAAAACACAACCGTGGATAAGCTGGACATTAAGCCTGACATAATCTTTTTAGCGGCTGGAAGGCAGCCCAACACAAAAGATGGCAAATTTATTAAAGTAGACAATAATTTAAGAACAAATATCAGCAATATTTACGCAATTGGCGATGTTACAGGCATTTTTCCGCTGGCGCACGTTGCATCTCACCAGGGAGTAAAAGCAGTTGAGCATATCCTGCTTGGCAAAGAGGTTAATATTAATTACAACCATGTGCCTTTTGTGGTATATGGAAAACCTGAGATTGCCTCAGTCGGGTACACCGAAGAAGCCCTTATTACAAAAGAAATACCCTATAAAAAAAGTGTTTTCCCTATAAGCGCAGTTGGAAGGGCGCAAACTGACGATAAAACCGAGGGGTTTGTTAAAATTTTAGCTAATGATAAGGAAATTTTAGGTGTGCATATTGTGGCTGAATACGCTGGAGAACTTATCCAGCAGGCCACTATTGCAATGAGTAACGGTTTATCTCCTGAAAACCTTATAGAAACCATCTTCCCTCATCCAACGTATTCTGAAGCGATTCATGAGGGCTTTTTAGGGATATTTGGGGAGTTTTTGCATATATGAAGATTGTTATTTCAGGTTATTATGGACACGGAAATTTTGGCGATGAGGCAATATTAAGGGTTATTTGTGCGGAATCAAAGAAAAACTTTGATAATGCTGAAATAACTGTATTGTCAAAAATACCGGATTTAAAAGCAATTGCAAACTGCGATCTATTTGTTAGCGGCGGTGGCAGCTTATTACAGGATGTTACAAGCCTGAAAAGCCTGCTGTATTACCTGGGGCTTTTGTATTTGGCAGTAATTTTAAAGAAAAAGACAGTTATTTATTCCCAGGGAATCGGACCTATAAACAGCAAATTAGGCAAAAAGCTTACGGCTTATGTGCTTAAAAAGGTGGATTTAGTCACTGTAAGAGATAAAGAAAGTGTGGAATTCCTAAAATCTTTGAATATAGATTCAAACTTGACTGGTGATCCTGTCTGGGAGTTGGAATATAATCCGGTTAAAATCGAAAAAAATAAAATAAATGTGGGTATTCAGCTTAGAAAATGGCCAACATTGGATAATACAAAGTTAAAAACACTCGCAGATGCCATAAGTTCAGGCTTTAAAGGGCAGGACATAGTTTTAAACCTCATTTCGCTTCAGGATAAGAATGATATAGAGGTTTTAAATAGCTTTAAAGAAATGGTTAACGGCATTGAGACAAAAGTGTTAACAGACTTAACCCTGGATGAAACTATAGATTGCTTGATCAACTTAGATTATTTAATTGCCATGAGATACCATGCTTGCCTGGTTGCAGCAAAATATAGCGTGCCTTTTCTTGCAATAACTTATGATCCAAAGGTGAAAACTCTTGCAAAAGAAACTACTGCTCCTTTTGTTTCAGTTAAGGACATGAATTTCAGCATGCTAAACAATGCAATAAAGTATTTAATCACTGAAAAAAATAGGATACAGGCAAATTTGCGGGAAATATCCCTTCAGAAAGAGAAACAAGCTCTAATGAGCCCGTTCTTCGTACGACTTTTCAAGCCCGATACCGAATGCGATCATGGAGAAACCGGCCACGAGCAGGTAAATTCCAAATAACAAGCCTAATGCCCAGAATATTGTTGTAGGCATGCCTATTATTATAAATAAAGCTAACAACAATGTAGTTATGCCGCTAAACAGTAAATAGCCCCAATTCCTGTGAGACTTTACGGAATTCGCAAGAATAATCTTTAAAGACCCCTCCAGAATAAGGAATATAACAAGAAACATAGTTAAAACATACATTCCTGCTGCCAGATTATTGAGCATAAACCCGCCGGTAGCTATTGCGATTATGCCTGACAGGAGCGAAAGCCAGAAAATTCTTCCGGCTCCATGCCTGAATGCCCTGAAAAACATTATAGCACCTGCGATTATTAGAAATATACCTGCCAGTACTGCAAGACTGACTGTTGTGACCTGGGGAAGCACTATAGCCAGTATTCCCAGCGCCATAAGTAAAATGCCCTCCATGTAAAACAGCCATCTGTCTTTTCTTAATTCCTCGATTGTAGTCATAATATTCCCTCCTTTCTCATTATGATTTAAGCAAACCCGCCTCGCAGATTAATCCCCAAAAGGTATAGAATTAACTTTTTTTAATTTACAATATCTTTATGCGTGTTTTACCTCAAAAAATAATGTGGAAACCAAGACTGGGTGCTGAGTTTATTGTTGGGCAGCTGCTTAACCTTATTGGCACGTCCAGCAAGAAAAATTTGATAACCCTGACTAAGTTTTTTGAAAAAATTGCTAATTCAGAAGGTGGGGTACGCCATGCCAGAAGGATGAGATGGCTGTTTGAAACTGACCATTCACATCTTCACTGGTGGCAGAAGATTATTAACGAGCTGAACTCCCATTGCAGGAATAAATTTATACTTAATTTCTTTGTACATGGCTATTACGGCGATAATTTAAAGAAAAGGGCACAATTTGCCGAAAAAAACGGATTTTTCCCGCCTACAGTGCTGCTATCCAGTATTACTCAAAAGTGTAATTACAATTGTGCGGGCTGCTGGGCGCATGAATATGAGATAAAGGAAGATTTATCTTTTGAGCAGTGGAAAAAAGTATTGGACGAGGCCGTAAATGAAATGGGCATACACATAATGCCTGTTGTGGGGGGAGAACCCTTCATAAGAAAAGATTTTCTTGATCTGGTCGAGCTTTACCCTGATTGCATGTTTTTGGTATTTACCAATGGCTCGTTATTAACTGAGCAAACCATAAAAAGGATTAAAAAACTCGGAAACGTTGCCCCTATGTTCAGTTTAAACGGATTGGAAGAAACAAATGATGCCATCAGAGGTAAAGGTTCATTCCAGGTAGTTATGGAAAAAATGGATTTGCTTAAAAAAGAGGGTATATTCTTTGGTGCCAGCATCACAGCAACAAGAGAAAACACCGAAGAAGTGATTAGTGACGAATTTATACAAATGCTGAGCAATAAAGGAAGCCTGTGGAGCTGGTTTTTCCATTATGTGCCTGTAGGAAATAATCCGAACCCTGATTTAATCCCTACAGCACAGCAAAGAGAAGCAATAAAACAGGCTGTTTACAATGCAAGGAACACCTTGCCAATGATGACCGTGGACTTCTGGGGTGACGGGCCGGAAATGATGGGCTGTATAGCAGGTGGAAGGCAGTACATCCATGTAAATGCAAGAGGCGACGTGGAACCCTGCACGTTTGTGCACCTTGCCACGCATAATATAAAAGACTGCACCTTAACCGAGGCATTAGGAAGTCCATTCATGAATGCGGTCAGGAATGCAATCCCCTATGACGGCAATATGCTCAGGCCCTGTATGATAGTTGACAGGCCCGATGTTTTGAGGAAATATTACAGGGATTTCAAACCATACGAAACGCATAAAGGGGCGGCAGATTATTTGACCAGGCCGGAAATTATGGAAAAAATAGATAAATATTCACACGACGTGGCGCAGGTTATGGACAAAAACTGGACTATGGACTATTATATGACCTTATTCCCGCTACCGGGTGAGTATTACCATGACAGGCAGGAATTGTGCAGCAGCAAAATACCTGTTGGTGGGGTTCATGGCGGGTGCGAGGCTGCGGGGGGATGCGCGTGTGGTAAAGACTTGAGTGCTTTGGAGAAGATTTCTAAGGAAGTAACTGCTCATGCCTAGAACGAATAGGAAGCAACTTCAATAATTCCATTAAATAAGTTATCATGTTTATTAAAGTTCAATAGGTTAGAAATGTCTCAAAAATCAAAAATTGAATGGACAGAATCAACGTGGAATCCGGTTACTGGCTGCACTAAAATAAGTGAAGGATGCATTAATTGTTATGCAGAAAAGATGGCTTTAAGATTACAATCAATGAGACAGGAAAAATACAGAGATGGATTCAATTTGACTTTGCACCCTAATGAATTAGAAAAACCTTTACATTGGAAAAAATCTCAAATTATATTTGTCTGTTCAATGAGTGATTTATTTCATAAAGATGTCCCTACCAACTATATAATTAAAACTTTTGAAATTATGAATAAGGCTCATTGGCATACTTTTCAGGTTTTAACAAAACGTTCAGATAGATTGTTGGATTTTATTGATAAAGTTAACTGGACTTCTAATATTTGGTTAGGTGTTACAGTAGAGTCGCAAAAATATACCACTAGAATTAATGATTTAATAAAAACTCCCGCTTCGGTAAAATTTTTATCGATTGAGCCTATGATTGGTGAAATCAATCAATTATTCTTAGACGGCATTGATTGGGTCATAGTCGGTGGGGAAAGTGGTATCAATGCAAGATATTTAGACCCGAGCTGGGTAATATCCATTAAAAATCAATGCATTAAAGCTAATACACCTTTCTTTTTCAAGCAATGGGGCGGTGTAAATAAAAAGAAAAATGGTAGACTACTTGAAGGCAGACTTTGGAGTCAGCAACCACGGCAACAAAGACTTAAAGTTGCATTTAATTAAAATGAATTATATCTTTATCTTCGAGACCTGTTCGTTTCCTTTTTCTGTCTTTACCGGTATATTCAGGTATTCTTTGTATTATAACTTTATTTTCTTTTTCCATTTCTTTTAAAGCACTTCTAATATGCTTTTCAAGAAATGGAGTTTCATCAATAACTTCTTTCAAAATATTAAAATATGTAACTTCCTTTTCTTTATATTTCTTTTCAAGATATGTTTTTGCTTCTAATTTTTTTAAGTCTGAAGGGTCTAAAAAGAATGACTGATTTGGGTTAGGTTGATTTGGACCTAAAAAAGCAACATTTCCAAAATTAAATTTTGCGAATGCAGATTTCATTATAGAGCAACCTTTAACATTATTGGTTAAATGGAATAAATAATAATAAGTTCTTTTTTTATCTTGAAAAGAAAGCCTATATTGGTAGACATAATCAGAAAATTTTTTAAGTTGATCCCTAAATAATACTGTTACACCTTTTTCTTTCTCTTCTTCCTGTAACTCTCTTAAATTTTTCCACTCATCACATCCAAAAAGTTCATCAAGAATTTTTTCAATTGTGCCAACAGTTAAAAATCTTGAAATAGTATTATACATAAAATTAAATAAAATTTCGGTTTTAGGTATAGACATTATTCTTTTTAAGGTTTCATATTTAACACTTATACCAAAAGGATCAATCATAAAAAAAGTGGGGGTAGGTGATTTTTCTAATTTATCAAGGAATTTATTGACTTCAATATCAAAATCACCTTGAATAATTTGAAATGGGTTAAGTTTATTATGTTTTATAACTTTTTTTAAATTATCAATAGCTTCTTGATTTTCTTCGATAACTACGATATTAATTTTTGAACTTAACTTAACTGAATTTTCTTTAATGTTAGCTGCTAATATAGGTGAACCAAAATGTAATTCATTTTTTTCTTCATCTATATATGCCCCACATCCACCAAAACCATCAAAATAATTAATTTTATTATTAAAAGTCCCTAATATAATTGTCCAAACCTTAAAATATTCCTCAAAAACGAAATGTTTAATCTTTGTCTGCCCTTCATAAGGCCAAGAATAGAAGTCAAAATCCTTATAAATAACTTTTTTATTTTTCCCTTTTTCTTCAACTCTTATTTTAGTAGGATCAAGCTTAATTGACATCCTCAACCTCTCAAATATTCATCTTTAGTTTCTTAACATCCATATGGTGAATACCAAATCCTTTTCAGTTATTATAATAACTTATTATGAATTTTAATAACAAATTTGATAAAAAAATCATTTCTTTCCCGCA
>MFRL01000073.1 GCA_001784565.1 Candidatus Melainabacteria bacterium GWF2_37_15 | reverse complement strand
AAAAATTCTCTCATTTATCTGTCCTCCTTTCTCAAGGAAAACAGATTTTATGAAATTTTTAATCCGTCACTTTAACTTATGCCACTACCGAAAATTAATCCTAAATTATTAAATTTCTTTATAATATTGATCTTTCAAAAAATTTGGGGAACTCTTTTTTATATTCTTCCAAAGGTGTAGTTAATACATCCATATCAGGTACTACATCCCTTTTATAAGGAGGTATTTTAAAGTTAAGATAACGCATTATAGTTTTCATAAAAGCATCTGATATCCCTCCGGTTCCTCCCTTAAAGGGCATTCCCTGTACCATTAGCCAATGTATGCCAGCTAACTTTTCCATAGTATTATCAAAATTTTCCATTTTAGGTTTTCGAGGGCTGATAATATCACTATAAAGTTCATTTATTCTGGGTAGAAGCTTATCTTTAAATATTTGGGAACGAGGGTAGTGCCATATTAATACAGAATTTCTATTATCAAGTTCAACATGAGCAACTCCAGTAAGATCTGCCCCATCTATTTTAGGATAATAAGCCTTTTTTTCTCCAGGAAGATTACATATGTTTTTTACAGGTAAACCTCTTGTTTCTACAAGTTTTTTTGCTTTTTGGACATAATTTCTTCTTTTTAATAATTTATTCTCTTTTAGTCTTATATCTGCTTCCTGAAACTTTAAAATATTTGATCCTTTACAAACACCTATCGGAGAAAAAGACTCTTTAGTTGTTGAAGAATCTCTCCAGAAGCCTCTTTTTGTAATTTTTTGATAATTTAAGGCAATAAAATCTAAAAGATTTATAGCTAATGGAAATTCTGTGTTTATCTGCTTTGCAGCTATTTCTACGGTTTCCCACATAGATTACGCCCAAATTTCATCTTGCTTGAATCCATTAGCATTAATCAAAAGTGATTTATAATTTCCAAATGAAATATTATTTTTATTAATATGCTGATTTTTAAAAAATTCGTAATAATTAGTACTTGAATAAGGTACTTTGAAGTTCAATTCCATAGAATTACCTTATAATATTAAAATTTAATCCATTAATATAAGGTTTCTGAAAATAAAAATTGATAAAAAAAAGGAAAATTATTAAAAATTGTAATATTTAAAAAGTATTATATACAGGCAATTTCTTGTGTACCTGCCGCCTTACAAGGTCCACAAACGCCTCAATCCTTGTTAAAAACCCTGCCCGGCCGGTCATCTCATCCACCATCAGCGAAATCACCGGTACATTCTCGTTTTTGCTTATGTAAGGCAGGATGCACTGACTCACTGTTTCAGGTGTACAGTTAAAAGGCCCTAAATGTATTACTCCATCAACATCAGTCCGTGAAGCAAGAACTGCATCCCCAATGGATTCAACGCAATCTCCGCCTACAATCCTCGTCATGTATGGTGATGATACTTTCATTGCTCGCTTTGTATGGCATTCGCATTTGTGCAACCAGGGAGGAACAAGCTTAACACTTATCCAGTCAGCCAACATTATTTCTCTCTGCACTTCAACGCCTAAATATCCAAGCTCCCTTTCAATTTCAAGGTTGGAAAACGGATCGAGCACAATAAAAAACTCACCGGTTATAGAAATCCTTATTATGTTACGGTTTGGGTCAATTTTAATCCGGCTGTATTTTTCATAAGTTGCATTAACAGCAGCATGGACTTCGGGTATGTTTTTAGCTTTTTCAATTTCTCTTACTCCCTGATTATAGATAGCTTCAGCAGATCCTCGCTGTACTTCCCGGGGTCTGTAATAAAATAATTTTTTTTCTATTCTGTCAAGATTCAGAAACTTCGATATAGACAGCCTAAAGCCGTAAGCTACTTCAAGAATATTAGCATTAAGATCTGCAGCGTAGGAAAATTTCTTCAATATTTCAAATAACTTGCCTTTATAAATATTGAATATGACCATTTCAAAATCATAGCCCAAATTCTTAAGGGTTGCCTCAGCCATAGTTGCATAGTGACCAAGCCTGCATGAACCGGGAGCTCCATACATTACCAGGGTGTTTGCACCTCTTTCCAAAGCCTGAATATAGTTACCAAGGTTCATTTTATAAGGAAGGCAAATAGTTTCAATGCTGTATCTTACCCCAAGAGACAATGCTTCCTTGTTATTGTATGGGGGCAAAAGCACTTTTGCCCCCATTGATTCAAACAAGGACTTTATAGGAATATAACTATTACCCATATGAGGGAAAGAAACGATTCGTTTTTTGTTTTTTTTAAGTGAAATATTCATTATCTGCTTTGTAGTTCTGCGACATATTCTTTTAATTGTTTTGGATCTCTTTTGCATTTACAGCCGCCTGCTTTTTCACATCCGCCATGCACGCCCCCCACAGGCTTTTCAGTACTACATAAAGCATGCCTATCATGATAATACTCACCCTCAAGCGGCATAGCGGTCATAAACAAGCCCTGATCCCATTTAATATCCATTTGTTCCTTGACTTTCCCTGAATAACAGTCAATCTGTTTTTTGATTTCAGGCTTAGTAAGGTAGTCAGCGGCTCCCCTGTGGGTTTCATATGGTTTATACTTTTCAAAATAGCTTCTCAAAGCTTCCGGCCTGTCAACAATCATACACGGCCTTAACATATTTCCATCATATGGGATTCCATCCCTGATAGCAGTCATAAAATCGCTTCTAAGCCCGTCTATAAGAGTACTGGTACGAATATTATGCGTAGCAAGGTGTACAAATGCACAGGGTTCTATATCACCCTTTCCATTAACGTGGAAATATTGCTTGCCTCCTGCAATACAACCCAGCACCTCAGGCGCATCGCCCCAGAAATCAACCGTAAACATAGGCAGGGTGTTCCTCGCATTAAGGTTTGCAAGCCGTAACATCTCCCGCTGCTCAGGTGTAGTTAGTAGCGTTGGATCAGGGTTCTCGCCAACAGGCACATAATGGAACGTCCACGTCCACATTACACCTTTGGAACTTAGCATCTGGAAAAATTCGTCTGAACCGACTTCTTCCGCGGTTTTGCTTGTTGCAGTGAGGCTGGCACCAAAGATAATGCCTGCTTCACGCAGTTTATCCATTTTTTCCATTACCATATCAAACGTGCCTTTGCCCCTGATAGCATCATTTGTTTCTTTCCAGCCGTTAATACTCAGCATTGGATAAACATTCCCGAGTTCCTGCATCCTTTTTATGGCCTTGTCATCAATTAAAGACCCGTTTGTGTACACAATAAAGGCACAGTCAGGGAATTCCGCAATCAAATCAAGAAAATCCTCTCTTGCGAATGGTTCTCCGCCAACAACCGGCATTATGTGAATACCTATTTCGTCCCTGGCCTCAGTTAGCACCCTTTTCCATTCCTCAAAGGTAAGGTCGCCCTTAGCCTCGTAATTATGTGCCCAGCAGCCCGGACAGTTAAAATTACATTTTTGTGTAACGCTGAAAAGCATTACTGATGGGGGATGAAAACCCAGTTGTTTGGCGAGCTCTTTTCTTTTTTTAGCATTATCACTGAAATAACCCTTTATATAAAAGTCTAAAACCCATTTTCTTCTATAATTCGGGTGAGCTTCAGACAATATTTTCTGCCACCACTGCCCATGAGGGTGATTGGTTTCAAAGAGCCAGCGCAGCCTTCTGGCATGGCGCACGTTTCCTTCTGTCCTGGACACGGTTTCCATTATTTTAGTCAATGTAATTAAAGTTTTTTTATTTGGTTTATTAAGCAGATTAAGAATTTTATCCAGTGCAAACTTTTGTCCTCTGGCGATAAGCTCCTGAGTTAAAACTCCCATTTGATTTCCCCCTGGTATTAATCACTTTGGGAATTATATTGAAGTTTATTAAAGATTTCTATAAGGAAATAATCTATAATTTACTAGCCATCAGGGTATAATTAAATTATGCAAAACTTAATCCAAAAAGCTGAAACCACACATTCCCTTACAAAACACGAAATTGTCCTTTTATTAAAGGATAATTCTACAAACAACGAACTATTTGCGGCTGCTGACAGGGTCAGGGAAAAATACGTCGGCAATGAAGTCCATCTACGTGGGCTTGTTGAATTTTCAAATATATGCAAACAAAACTGTTTCTACTGCGGCTTAAGAAGAGACAATAAAAACATCGAACGCTACAAGCTGGAGCCGCAAACGATCATTGAATTTGCCCAGAAAGCCGCATCATACGGCTATAAGACCATGGTTTTGCAGTCAGGTGAAGGCGATTATTATAATATTGAGCAGATGTGCCACATAATAAGGGAAATAAAAAAGCTGGATGTTGCAATAACCCTGAGTATAGGCGAAAAAACAGAGGAAGAATATTTTGCCTACAAACAGGCCGGGGCTGACAGATTTTTACTCAGGATCGAGACCACAGACGAAGAGCTGTATAAAAAATTACATCCGGGAATGAGCCTTGAAAACAGGAAAAATTGCCTTAAAAACATACGAAAAGCAGGACTTGAACTCGGGACAGGCTGCCTTGTTGGACTTCCGGGGCAGACTTTGGAATCTTTGGCTGATGATATTCTTTATTTTAAAAAACTAAATGCTGATATGATCGGGATAGGGCCTTTTATTCCTAATGAAAACACACCTTTAAGGGATGAGGCTGGCGGAACATTCGAATTGAGCCTTAAAGTTATGGCAATAACAAGGCTGCTTTTACCTGATATAAACATACCGGCGACCACTGCCATGGAAACCCTTGACCCAAACGGAAGGCTCATAGCCTTGCAGAGCGGGGCTAACGTGGTTATGCCGAACGTCACCGAAGGTGAATACAGAAAACTGTATGAATTATACCCCGGAAAAATCTGCGTTAATGACACTCCAGCTCATTGCAGGAGCTGCATCACCGGCAAGATTGCTTCCATTGGGCGTTCTGTTTCTAACGCCAAAGGATTCCGCGGCGGTTAAATTTTATTTTATCCTAGCCTATCGAAAAAGCTACTTGTTTCCGGTGCTGGCGTCACTGCTGCAAATTGAAATAAAGGCTGCTGACATGCCATTGTTCCTGCTGTTTCTGTAGATGGTGATCCTGGTGCTACTGGAGCTGAGGATGCAATGCTTGAAGAAGTTGAACTTCCTATTGCTGAACACTCTGCCATAATTCCTCCCTTTTTACCTAAAATATTACCCTACAACCTAACGTTGTTATATTTATATAAAAACAAAAAATGGGAATTTATTGCTATTTTTTATAAACAAATATTTTTTACTGTCATTGCGAGCGCAGCGAAGCAATCCATTCTTTCATCGTGAGTTGATGGATTGCTTCGGGCTAAAGCCCTCGCAATGACATCAAGTATTAAACCAGCAAACTTGCACCAATCACGCCAGCGTTATTGCCTAACTTTGCAGTTGTGATAATGAGCTTTTCTGTAGCGGTCTTGAGAGCTCTCTCATTTACGGTTCTTTTTATGGGATCCATTAAAAGATCGCCTGCATTCGTGACTCCGCCGCCAATTATAACTATCTCTGGATTTAAAAGGTTTACCACGTTTGTAATAGCTATACCTATCCAGTAACCTGTAATTTTATATATAGTTTTAGCTACTTCATCGCCAAAGCTGGCTGCACGTGCAACTATTTCCGGCGTGATCTCTCCACCATCTGCCAATTCGCGAAATTTTGCGGACTTGCCACCCATAATGTACTTTTCCGCCATTTCAACTATTGAAGGGCCGGAAGCAAGGGTTTCGAAACATCCAGTACCGCCGCAACCGCATATTTTGCCGCCGTGTTCCTGTAAAATCATATGCCCTATTTCTCCGGCAGAGAAATTTGAGCCTCTGAGCAGTTTTCCGCCAAGTATTATGCCGGAGCCTACGCCTGTGCCTACTGTAAGGCATACCATACTGTTATATCCCTTGCCTGCGCCGTAGTAATATTCACCAAGCGCCGCGCATCTCACATCATTATCAACCCCGGCTTTAAGCCCGAGTTCCTGCTTTATAATATCAGCGAGGTCTATGTTAATCCAACCGGGAATATTAGGCAAAAATTTAACTAAACCTTTTTCAGGATCAACCATCCCGGGGCAACCAAAGCCCACACCACCAATCTGACTGATATCTAGGTTGTTTTTCGCTAAAATATTTTTTATTGCATTTATAATATTATTTATAGTATGGCCATAACCCATGTGCGCTTCCGTGGGCGTGGAATCTGAATAAATTATATTACCACATTTATCAACAACCGCTATTTTAATGTTAGTTCCACCAAGATCAACTCCGATATTAAAATTTTTGCTGAAATTTGTGCTCAATTTTAACTCCCTTTATAATTAATGTTACGAATTAAATTAAATTTAAACACAAAAAAATGAAAAAATACTTATTTTTTACAGCCATTTTACTAACAATTTACTTTATGGTCGCTGCCTTTAACACTGCGGACTTTGATTTATGGCACAGGCTGGCTGCTGGAAAGTTATTCTTTAAACTTGGTCACGTGCCCCAAACAGACATATTCGCTTATACACAAACTAAAGACCTATGGATAGACCATGAATGGGGTTCGGGAGTTATTTTCTACTTTATAGAAAATAACTTCGGCTTAGCAGGACTTAGTTTTTTAAAGCTTGTACTGCTTTTTGCTACATTTTTGCCTGTTTTTTTAATGAACCGCCTGCGTACAGAGGAACCGGGCAAATATAGAATATTATTTTACATAATATTTTTATATACAATTTTATTCGGGTTTCTTTACACAATCCGCTCACACTGCTTCACTTATGCTTTTTTTGCGTGGTGGATTTACTTAATTGAACTGGTGAAACGAGGTAACCGGAAGCTTTTGTGGCTTTTCCCTCCAATGACAGTAATATGGGCAAACCTGCATGGAGGCTTTCTTGCGGGACTGGGATTATTATTAATGTCTGGTTTTCCTGTAACAGCGGCAATATCAGGACTTTTCACCATAATAAACCCTTACGGAATAAAGTATTGGGAATATCTGACTGGCGCTGTAACAATGGAAAGGACATTTATTCCAGAATGGCAGCCGCTGGACTTATTTGGCCCATTTAATATTGCTCTTGGATTTAAAATATTTTTGTTGATGACTATTATTGCTTTGCCGCACATTTTTAAAAACAAAAAATGGTCAGAGCTGCTTATACTAGCTGTTACCTGCTACTTATCCCTGAAACACATACGACATAATGTCTTTTTTGTAATAGCATCTGCTGCATATATGGGAGAATACTTTTTTCCCAAAAAAATCTTCCCCCGGCTTGAATTTTTCAAGGATGTTTTAATTTACTCAATAATATTTATTGTTGGAATTTTGACAGTTCACTTTGTTCCTTTAAAATTAAAAACAGATACATTCCCGGTCAAATCTGTAAAATTTATTAAGAAAAACAACTTATCGGGCAATTTGCTGGTATTATTTAACTGGGGAGGATATGCGCTATGGAATTTATACCCGCAATGCCTGGTATCAATAGACGGCAGGTATGAGGAAGTTTACCCGGAATCCCTTGTGAATGAGTCGGCAAGATTTCACTATGTAGGAAAGGATTGGAAAGATTTAATGAATAAATATAAAACTGATTTAATGTTAATAGATACATCTTATCCTGTGTTCCAGGAGTTATTAACACATGATGACTGGAAAGTAATTTATCAAGACAAGATTTCCGCTGTATTTATGCCTACCTCAAAAGCAATCTATTTCAAAAATGCTTCGGAAATTCCATCTATAAAGAACTGACACGCAAGAGCTGTTAATAATATACCAAACAGCCTGTTTAAGACATTAATGCCGGTTATTCCCAGATGCTTGCTTATAGAAGCCGAAAAATGCAGCACAACCCAGCATATAAACATATTAACAACCAGAGCCAGGATTATAATCATTTGTTTTATAGCATTTCCATCCGCTTGCTTCATAAAAAGAATAACCATTGTAATAGCTGCCGGGCCCGATAAAAGCGGGATTGCAAGTGGAAAAATTGAAATATCTTCTTTATGCTTTGTTTCTTCTTTTTCTTCTTTTGATTCTTTTCTCAAAGAAAATTCAGGTCGAGCCATCACCATATCTATTGAAAGAATAAGGAGCAGAATGCCGCCCGCTATACGAAAGGCTGCCAGGCTTATGTTTAAAACATCAAGTACACTTGAGCCGGAAATCGCAAAGAAAATTAGTATTGCAGTGGCTACCAAGACTCCACGACGTGCAAATTCTTCCCTATGCTCAAGAGTAGTCTTACTGGTCAAAGACACAAACATAGGCACAACGCCTATCACGTCAATTGTGAAAAACAGCGCAAGGAAGCTCACTATTAATAAATTTATTGATGATTCGGGCATGTTTTTTAATACTATGAAAACTATGAAAACGCGTCAATGATAGGCTGGCTAAGTCTAATTATTTCTTCCCTCATCCCTTCAGGATCAGGAATTTCATAATCAAGAGCATCAATTATTTCCTGTTTAAAAACAGGATATCTTAACCGGTCCTGCGTAATTCTGTCAGCTACATACACAATACTTGCTGATGTAATCTCTTCTGCTTTTAAAGGATTATGATGGTGCGCAATTCCAATGCCTATTATCATAGGCAGATTCCATTTTTCCACAAGAGCTTTTCCAGCATCCGTATGGTCAAACCCGTAAAAAGTCCTTTCCGCATCCAGTATATCAGCCCCAATGGTAACAAGTTTCTGTATTTCCTTGTAAGCATCAATATTTTGAATTTGTAACACTGTTTTGCCTATATCATGCAATAACCCGAAAATGAAAGCTTCTTCCGGATCACCACAGCGTAAGTTTTTGGCAAGGTATCTGGCTCCTACTGCACACCGTAAAGAATGATGCCATAATACTTTGCCGTGATCAGAGAGCATCATAGGCTTGATTGCCACGCCCATAATTAAGCCTTTTACTTTATTAAACCCAAGAAGAGCCAATGCCTTATTTATGGTGGTTATTTGTGAAGGAAAGCCATAATAAGCAGAATTAACCAGTTTTAATATTTGTGTAGTTATAGATATATCAGTGGAAATAATTTCTGCGAGGCGGTTAATATTAGCATTCGGGTCATCTATCAGGTTAAGCGCCTGAACAACAACCGCAGGCATAGATGGCAATTCTTTTAAATTTTCAATTGCCTGCCTTGCTTTTGCTTTTGCAGCCGGGTTTATATTTTCTGAACTTTTACTCATAAACAGATTATAATTTTAACATATACTTATCATTTTCACTTAAAATACATAAAAGTTAAAGATAATTTTGGAAAATCGCAAATTATGTTGCATTTGTTATTATTCCAGCCAGCTGTCCGCATGCTGCTGCAATATCTGTTCCTCTTTCCAATCTTACAGTTACCTTTTTGTTTACCTGTTCGAGTATTTCCCTAAATTTATTTATACTTTCCCGGGAAGGTTTCTTAAAACTGCAACCCTGCACAGGGTTGTATGGTATTAAATTTATATTATACTTCAAATCCTTTAAAAGTATATTTAATTGTTTTGCATACTTAATATCATCGTTTATTCCACCTATCAATATATATTCTATTGTAATTCTTCTCCTAGTTTGTTTTATAAAAAATTTTAATGCTTTTATAACTTCATCAATATTGTATTTGTTTTCAACAGGCATTAGCTGTTTTCTTAACTCGTGATCCGGTGCGTGTAGGGATATAGCGAGGTTTAGCTGGCGGTTAACTTCAGCGAGCCTGTAAATATTAGGTACTATGCCGCAGGTGGAAACTGTAATATGACGCATACCAATTTCCAGCTCAGAATTAATTATTTTTATTGCATTTACAGTCTCGTCATAGTTTAAAAGAGGCTCACCCTGCCCCATAAATACAAGGTTTGTGATAGTAGAGCCGGTATCTTTCTGGATAATCATTACTTGTTCAACTATTTCCCGGGCAGTTAAATTTCTTATAAATTTATTTTTTCCTGTTGCGCAAAATACACACCCCATCAGGCATCCTATCTGGGTACTCAGGCATGCTGTCAAATTAGGTCTTTTTTCATAACTCATTAATACAGTTTCAACAACGTTCCCGTCGGGGTATTCCAGCAAATATTTTATTGTACCGTCCTTGCCAACGAGTTTTTCCCTAATTTTTGTGCTGGTTATTACTGCTATATCTTTTAATTTCTTTCGAAATTCCTTAGAAAGATTTGTCATTTCTTCAAAGTCAACCACGGGTTTTCTATATAACCAATAATGCAGCTGCTTTGCCCTGAATTTTGGTTCATTATTTTCCACCATAAATTCTTCCAACTCAGGGGTTGTCATGCCAGCTAAAACTATTTTAGTAGAAATAATTTTTTCCATAATCAAACTGCGCAGACTGCGCTTTTATCTTCAGTTTAATTATAATTCAAAATAAGGTAATAGATATATTGTGACTGATAAATTTCAACGCTTTTTTTGGTGGTAGCGGCGCCTCCGGCGCCGCTACCACCTTTTAAGGCGGGCAGCGAAGCTGCCCGCCTTAAAATATTAACAAATATTAAAAAATATTTTGCATTTATGTTAATTTTTATTTTTAGCAAACTTAATACTTTTGTACAAACATTAATCAAAAGGAAAAAGATCTTATGCAACAAGTATCAAATCAACTAAGTTTTACGGCCTGTAGTCCAAAAAGTTATAGAAGAGCCGCTAATAAAATAATCTATGCTTTAAAACAAATCAAACCCGGCAGCCCAAACTATTCTGGTCAACCCAGAGAACGCCTTTTAAATGCAATAAAAAAGAGACCCCATAGATTAATAAAGATTGAAGATACAAGGTTATATATACAATTGATAGGATTGCACAGTAAATATGAGCATGGCCTGAATATAAGAATCTAAGGTAATATTCGACAGCCTGGGGCTGCAAAGCAGCCCCAGGCTAAAAACATAAAAAACCAGTTACTTTTCCTGTCCCATTAAAATATTAAGATTGTTTCTTGCTTCCGCATGCTTGGGATCAAGTTCAAGCGCTCTTTTATAATTCATTTTAGCTTCTTCATGTTTTTTCTGATACTCCTGAACCAACCCAAGATTATAGTAGCTGTTGGAATTTTCAGGATTAAGACTTATTGCAGTCGCAAGTTCAGTTTCTGCTTGCGGATAAAAACCTGCAGTACCTAAAGACACACCCAGAGCATTTCTTATCTCATAATTATCAGGATATTTTTTTATCGCATCATAATATAATTCAACAACTGCACCATTCTGACCCATTTCTTCATAGAATTCAGCAATTGCTTTATACACTTTTGAATCATAATTTGAAAGCTCAAGTCCTTTTTTAAAATGAGAAAGCGCAGTATCATAATTTTTGATCTTACTGTTAGTTTTCCCAAGATTACAATAAATTTCAGGATTATTTGAATCGTATTGGATTGCTTCTACAAATTTATCAAGCGCAAGCTGGAATTCCTTTTTATCAAAATATTCATTTCCCCAGTCACATAAAACCGAACTTATTATGTTTTTAAAATATTTAACTCTTTTTTCCTTTGTTTCTTCTTCAATTAATCTCTTAAAATTTTGAATTGCGCTTTCATATTTTCCTTGTTTTCTGTACGCTTCACCAATAAATTCCAGCACAAAAATATCTTTAGGGTTTTCAGTTAAAATTTTATGACTTATAGATATAGCCTTATCATAATCTCCCAATGATACGTAAATTTCAGCAAGTTTAGCGAGAACATTATTACTTACGTCCAGCTCTTTTTCCAGCATAAGTGAATATATTTTAGCAGCCTTTTCATAAGATTCAATTTTTATATAAATTTCACCAAGTTCCATATATGCAGCAGCATCATTTTCATCCAACTCAATTATTTTCCTGTATACAAGGGCTGCATCTACAAATTTATTTGAAAAACAGTGAGCTTTTGCTATTCTCTTTAAAATCCCGGCATTAACGCCGTCCATTTTAATTATATCTTCATATTCGTTAATTGCTCTTTTATACTCAGCTTTATTAAAGAACAAATCCGCAAGTTTTTTCTTGACTTGAGTATTATAAAGATCTTTAGCTAAGATTGTTCTGTACTCTGTAATAGCCTGGTCTGGATTATTCATTCTTACATATACATCAGCAAGTTTTTCTCTTATTTCATAATCATCCGGTGATTTTTTTAATACTGCCTTATATCCTTCAACAGCCTTGTCATATTTCCCCATAAAAGAATAGCAGTCAGAAATTCTCTCAAGTACATCCTGATTATCGGGGCTGATTTTTAATACATGTTTATAATGTTTTTCAGCTTTAAGAGGCTCTTCTTTTTCAAATAAAAAATCCCCTAAAAGAAACCGTACATTTATTTCATCAGGCTGTTTTTTAGCAAAATCTTCAAGTATTTTAATAGCCTTACTTAGCTGGCCCATTTCATAAAAATTAGTAGCTTTACTAATTACCTGATCGGCAGTTTCCTGGGAAAAAGAGCCTTGAGCGCCTCCCGAAGCAGGTTTGAATTTAATAAGTCCACTAAACAGTACGGTAAAAACGACTGCAAGTACAACAACAAATATTCCTATTATTATTATTTCTGACATAGGTTAATTATACAATTACATCCTAAACTTTACAATTTTTTACTTATATCTGCTCAACATCTTCTCTGCGCCTGCATTTTTTATCCATATAATAAAAAATTCCGTCCCAATAAACAAACCCACAAAACACGCAGGAAATATTAAGAGTGATTCCTTATAATATTCCATTACAAACCCTAAAAAATATAAAAATATCGGGTAAATCCCAAAGGGAACAGAATAACTCAGCAATTTAAAAAAAGAAGCTAAAAAACTGGTTAAAAAAACCTGCTTAAAATCAAGCCGCTTCTCATAAATATTTACATGCAAAATTCCTGTTAAAAAAGCAAAAAATGCAAACGGAACCATCCACAACCAGTTTTTCAAAAAAGCCAGCTTTCCTAAATCAAGGTATGGGCTTGTATAATACAAGAAATCATAAAATAATAGGTCCAGGTCAAGAGTTTTTACGGTTTTCATTAAAAACTGACAGACTGGTTTTAACCCCAAAAAGTAATTTATACCCTCTGCCAGAAAAACAATTAAAAACGCATATAATATGTAATTTTTCCAATAACTTTTTTTAATAAGTTTAACTTTTCGAATCATTTTAAATATCCTTCCATCATCACATCAGGCGAAAACACCTTTATATCCCCAAATTTGAATTCCAGGCACTCTGCAAGATTTTTAACATCAAACCCTTGAAACAGCGGCATGGCATTTTTATCTCCCATAATCTTAGGTGCAATAAAAAAGTAAATTTTATCTGCAAGGTTTTTTTTCAGCACAACGCTATTGAGCCCTGTCCCTGCTTCAATCAGGACGCTGTATATTCCTTCTTCATAAAGCGAGTTAAATAAATGCTCAAGGTCATGGTTTTTCCACACAATTACTCTTGTGCCGTCATTATTATACACCTTTGCATCCGACGAAGTAATACCCTGTGAATCTATAACAATTCTGACAGGGTTCCTGCCCTCTTCCATCCTGCATGTAAGGCTGGGATTATCTGCCAATACAGTACCTGACCCTGTTAAAATAGCATCATATTTATTTCTTAGTCTGTGGACTTCAGCTCGTGCATTTTTCGAGGTGATCCATTTACTCTGACCGGTTGATGTTGCGATTTTCCCGTCTATCGTGCTGGCAGTTTTTATTGAGACAAAGACCTTTTTCTCAATAATATTTTTAATAAAAATTTCGTTTAATTTCAGGCACTCAGCGTTTAAAACATTTTCAACAATCTCAATACCGGCATCTTTTGCCATTTTAATACTTTTTCCGGCAACTTTTGGGTTGGGGTCAGTCATGCCCAACACCAGGGTTTTTATGCCGGATTTTAAGACCCTGTCTATACAGGGCGGGGTTTTTCCATAGTGACAACAGGGCTCAAGATTAACATACAGGGTTCCACCTATGGCTTTTTCGCCTGCTTTATTCAGGGCATTAATTTCAGCATGCGCTTCCCCGTATTTTTCGTGATAGCCTTCCCCAACAACATTCCCATTTCTATCCAACACCACAGCACCAACCAGCGGGTTAGGCGAAACTCTCCCCTCTCCCTGTCGTGCCAGCTCAATGCAGCGATTCATGTGTTTTTCGTGGTCGGTCATGAAAGTTTTATTCAACATAATCCTTGTACACATTTGAATACTTCGCTGAATAACTTTCAGGCTCTACATTTTCAAACTCATCAGCTTCTTCAGGTTCAATATTTTTATCATGTTTATAATTTTTATTAGCTTTAGCCATTAAATTTTCCATATCCTCAGGGCGGATTTCAGTTAAAAGACTTATGTTGTTATTTGTACTGCCAACCACGAGTTGTTTTCCATTAATTTCAACAAGATGAATAATTTTACCCTGCCCAAGAGATGATGATGCAAGCACTGTAAACTTATTAACATCCATGTCGCTGAACTTACCGGAGAACAGGGCATTTGGATTTATTCCCCTTAGCTTGTTATACAGCCATGCAAATATAAACATTAAAACCAGCACTATAGCCAGTGATAAAAAAGGTCTCACAACATAATCAAAATGATTATAAGTCTTTGAATTTGTTTTTTCAGTATTTTGAGAATTTGTTTTTGAAAGTTCATTCTCTTTAAGATGATTATTTAAATTTTCCACATAATTTTGCTTGTTAAATTCCTTTTCCGGCTTTTCTGCAATCTTTTCTGCAACCTTTTCAGCGGGCTTTTCAACAGTTACTTCAACAGGTTTTTTGACTACTTCTTGCACAGGCTTAGTATCTTTAACATAATTAATCTCTTTTTCAGGTTGTTTTTTCTCAGGTACCGTCGGATTAAATGCAGGCGCAGAAGAAGTATTATCCTGCACCGGCGCTACTTTATGAAGCGTAAAATCAGTAATAGATATACTTGCAGAACTAGCAGAAATATTACTGCCAAATGTCAGTAACAAAATCGCCAAAAAAACTGTTATTTTATAAACCAAAGCTCCTCCTTGCTTTTGCTGCAAGTTTGTAAAATTAATTTAATTAATATTATAATTGAATAATCGCAAAAGTGGGAGTAAGTAAAATTATTATGGAAAATAAAAAGCCTTTTTTCTACGATATAACACTAAGAGACGGGAACCAGGCACTTAAAAAGCCCTGGAATACTGAACAAAAAGAAGTAATCTTTAAGGAACTTGTAAAGCTAGGAGTGCAAGCTGTAGAAGTAGGATTTTCCGGCTCAAATGATATGGACTTTGAGGCATGCCAACACCTTGCAGGCATAGCACCGGACAATGTAGTAATTTCCGGCCTTGCCCGTGCAGTTGAAAAAGACATTGTAAAAGTTGCGGATGCTATAAAGCAGGCAGCAAAGCCAAGAATACATACATTCATTGCCATGAGCTCGTTTAATATGAAGTATGTACTTAAAAAAGACCCGATGGATGTCAGAAAAATAGCCGTGGATGCTATAAAATACGCCAAAAGCCTTATGGGAAGTAAGGGAGAAGTACAGTTTTCCGTAGAACACTTTGGGGATTGCGGAGAAAATATTTCTTTTGTAGTGGATTCACTTTTGGAATGCGTGGAGGCAGGCGCTACAACCCTGAACCTTCCCAATACAGTTGAGAGATACAGACCGCTTGAGTTTGTAAAACTTATACAACAGGTCAAAAAAGCTATGCCTGAAAACGTTATTATTTCTGTACACTGCCATAATGATCTTGGCATGGCTACAGCCACTACCGTAGAAAGTTACTTTGCAGGTGCCGGCCAGCTTGAATGCTGTTTGAACGGACTTGGCGAAAGAGCCGGGAACACAAACATGTATGAAGTAGCGGTTGCTTTGCATAACTGCGGCATAGATGTTCCCCTTAACCTTACCCAGATATATGAAACAGCTATACTTGTCGCTGAAATGTCAAATGTCCCTATTTATGAAAAAGCGCCATTAATAGGCGAAGATGCGCTTGCTCACAGAAGCGGAATCCACCAGGACGGCGCGCTTAAAACCCAGGGAATGAAAAAAGGCGCATATAGGCCAATTCATCCGTCACTTATTGGCAGGGATGATGGCGAAAAATACGGATTCACCAGCCAGTCCGGTAAAACAGCGCTTTATGAAATTATAAAAAGCCAGGGATACCCTGTAACTGTCGAAGAAGCTATCAGGCTTGTGCCCATTGCAAAAGAACAGGCGGAAAAACTCGGCGAGCTGCCAACAGATTCCATTGTGGATATTTATCTTAAGGAAATATTTGAGGTTGAAGGATTATTTAAATTTATTTCTTTTAAAAAGCTAGAAGCAGGAGAAAAAGAGAACTATAACCTTAAATTTAATTACAAAGGCAATGATTATGATTTAACAGAAGAAGGCGACGGGCCTTTGGAAGCATGTTTAAGAGCTCTTGCAAGCGCAGGATTTGAGCAGAAACTGGTGCATTATGAACAGTCAGCTTTTGGTGAAGATACAAAAGGCGTGCAAGCTGATGCCATGACCGTTATCCAATTCGCAACCCCGGACGGAAAGGTAATTACCTGCCGCGGAAAAGACCCAAGCACGCAGAAGGCTAATGTAAAAGCAATATTTAATGGCTTGAATCTTATTTACAAGCAATAATAAATATTGACAAACCGCTTCTATTACATAGAATAAGAACGTATGAAAATAAACATTGAAGACATAAAAAAAGCCCAGGAAAGCAAGCTGGAAATATATTTTTCGGATTATATAGATGATCTTAACTTAAAAGATGAGGTTAAGGCTATACTTGTTGCCAGCGCATCTGAGTATAATGTCAATATCGCAGGTAGTATCAAGGCTAAACTTATCCTGGAGTGCGACAGGTGCTTAACTGAATATATTTACGACCTTGATATAAATATAAACGAGGAATTCGTAAATGAAAACATAGTGCCTGCAAACCAGAAAGAATATGAGCTGAACGAAAATGATTTTGTTGTAGAATTAAAGGGCAATAAGCAAATTGATATTAAAGACCTTGTATATCAATCCATAATTCTTGAACTTCCGTATAAAAGCCTGTGCAGGACTGCCTGTCCGGGACTGGAATCTGCTCAGGAAACAGAACAAAAAACAGAATATATTGATGAAAGACTTGAAGTATTTAAATCTTTTTCGGAAAATAGGTTAAGTAATACAAATACAAAAGAAGGTTAGAAAATGGCAGTACCAAAGAAGAAAGTCGGAAAATGCGCACAGGCACACAGAAGAGCTAACTGGAAAGCTACTCTTCCCACACTGGTTGCTTGTTCAAACTGTAAAGAAATGACAAGACCTCATGTTGTGTGTGCATCTTGTGGATATTATGACGGCAAACAGGTTATTGAAAGGAAATAAAGAATAAAAGATGTCAGTTAGAGTAGCAGTTGACGCTATGGGTGGAGATTACGCGCCTGAGGAAATAGTTAAGGGCGCGGTATTAGCCGCTCGTGAAGACGGAACACCTATCCTGCTTGTGGGACAGGTGGATAAAATCCAGGCGGAACTGGCTAAATATGACACAAAAGGTCTTGATATTGACATAGTAAGAGCTGATGAAGTTATAGAAATGGGCGAATCTCCCGGCACAGCTCTTAGGAAAAAGAAAAATGCTTCAATTGTTGTGACTGTCCAGCAGGTTGCTGAAGGCAGGGCACAGGCAATAGTAGCAGCAGGAAGCACAGGCGCCGCAATGGCAGCCTCTCTTTTTGGACTAGGAAGACTTCCTAATATAGAAAGACCCGCAATCGCGGTTCAGTTGCCCACATTAAAAAAGCCTGTCTTATTGCTTGATGGTGGAGCAAACAGCGAATGTGAACCGGAAATGCTTCACCAATTCGCTATTATGGGCAGCACTTTTTCTTCCTCTGTTCTTGGAGTGGAAAATCCAAGAATTGGAATTTTAAATATAGGCGGCGAAGCAGGCAAGGGAAACCTTCTTTCCCAGGAAACTTATAAAATCCTTGACCAGAAAAGAGATCACCTTAATTTTATTGGCAATGTTGAAGGCAGGGAATTATTTACAGGAATTTGTGATGTAGTTGTTTGCGACGGTTTTGTAGGAAACGTTACCTTGAAAGTCACAGAAGGCGTAGCAAAAATGGTTTTCCGCCTCTTTAAGGCAGAAGCAGGTAAGTCATTATGGACTAAACTCGCTGCACTTTGCGCAAAACCTTTGCTTATGGGAATAAAAAAGAGAACTGATCCTGATGAATACGGCGGTGCCCTTTTGCTTGGAATAAAAGGCATATGTGTTATTTCCCATGGAAGCAGCCATGCAAAAGCCATAAAAAATGCTATCAAGCTGGCAAGGGAATCCGTAGAAAAAGATGTAAACGGTAAAATATCTAGTTTATATGAGTTAAGCAGAGTATGAGTGTAAATCTATATCCGATAAAAATAGCGGGAGTTGGGAAGGGTCTGCCGGAATCAGTAATAACCAATCTGGACCTTGAAAAGCTTGTTGATACTAACGATGAATGGATTACAACAAGATCAGGAATAAAGGAAAGAAGACTTGTCAGCGGAGATGAAACAGGAACAAGCTTGGCAGCAAAGGCCGGGAAGCAAGCACTTGAATTTGCAGGCATTGATTGTAGTGAAATTGACCTTATAATCTGCGCCACTTCCATACCGGATAATTTATATCCTTCAACAGCCTGTGAAATCCAGAAAGAACTTGGATGCATAAATGCGGCTGCTTTTGATATAACAGCGGCATGCAGCGGTCTTATTTACGGAATGAATATCGCAAGGAGCTTTATTGCCTCTGGTACCTATAAAAAAGTGCTTTTAACTGCTGTTGATGTTCACTCACGTTTTGTTAACTGGGAAGACAGGTCCTCATGTGTTCTTTTTGGCGATGGGGCAGGCGCTATGGTTTTAACAAGAAGTGAAGAT
>MFRL01000072.1 GCA_001784565.1 Candidatus Melainabacteria bacterium GWF2_37_15 | reverse complement strand
TCGGTGATGCTGCATGCCCCTTAATGCTCTTTTAAAAACTCCGGCAACAGTCTTTACATCTTTTTGGGTTAGCGGGCTGTCAGATAACTGCCCGTCAATAAGTCTTTCCTGTATAAGCTTATCCACCATTTCGTCCACTTTTTCGGGCTCAGGATTCTTTAATGACCTGACCGCTGACTCCACGGCATCTGCTAGCATAAGAATAGCGGCTTCTTTTGAGGCTGGCTTAGGGTTATTATACCTGAATTGCTCCTCAGAAATGTTATCTGCTCCTTCGGCTTCTAAGGCCTGCTGGTAAAAATAAGCTGCAAGCCCGTCGCCATGGTGCTGAATAATAAACTGATGGATAATGGGAGGCAATCCATACTCTTTTGCGAGCTCAACCCCATCTTTAGGGTGCGCTGTTATAACCATTTTGCTTAACTTTGGGTTAAGGCTTTCGTGTGGGTTTTCTATTCCAAAATAAGACTGATTTTCTATAAAGAATAATGGTCTTTTAAGTTTACCTATATCGTGATAAAAAGCTGCAACCCTGGCTAATATAGGGTTCGCTCCGATTGCTTCGGCGGCTGCTTCGCATAAATTACTTACCATAAGGCTGTGGTGGTAGGTTCCCGGAGCTTCAAACTGGAGTCTCCTTAATAAGACCTGGTTGTGGTCGGAAAGTTCCGCTAAACCGTATGGGGTAATGATTTTAAAAGTGCTTTCAATCACTGGAATAATCCCCAGGGTAATCATCCCGCTTAAAAGGCCGTTTCCGAAGCCCATAAGCATTTTCATTACCATTAAGCCCATATCAAGGTTTTCTGCATTGTTTTGAAGCAGGAACATTACCAGTACAACAAACATTTGAATAAGACCCACGTCAAATCCTGCTCTTACCATATCCATTCTTCTGTAATAATTTATAGTGTTAGAAGTAAATATGGCAATGATTGCGCCAAGCATAAACACGAAAATGTATTCAATTGGATATTGCAGGGAAACCCCGAGCATTACAATTATCAGCATTGTTACGAGTAGAGCCAGCCTTGATGATGTAAATATAGTAAGCAGCATAGCAACCGCAGGAATAGGAATAACGTATGGAGAAGTCTTTTCCGGCAGTATTATTGCAAAAGTAGTTATTACTCCGGTTAATAAGGCGATAAGCCCTGTATAGTTAGGTTTGATATATTTATTTTCAAAATTAACAAGGTAATAAATCGTTGTAAAAATACAAAGCCCAACAAGTGAAAAAATCCCAACAATTCCGATGAAATCAAGCTGATTAATGTTATAACCCAGCTTTTTCAGGGCATCTTTCTGGACTTTTTTTACTTTTTCGCCTCGGGATATGACTATGTCTCCCTTTGAATATGTGGTAATAACAGGCCTTACGTTTGAAATTACCTTTTGAATTGCCAGTTCTGTTGCATTTTTATCTTCTTCCATGTTTGGTTCAAGTATTTTTTTTATGAGAAGGGTTATAGCAAGTTTTTGGGTTTTAGGAGAAAATTTATTGATATTTATTTCAATTATTCTGTCTTTGTTTTCAAGCAGATCGTTTTCCGTAACTCCTTCTAACAATATTTTGTCAAGTGTAGAACGGGTTTCGTCTACAAATCTTGAAAATGCTGCATCTGAGGAGTTGTAAACATAATCAACAGCAGCATTCGTAAAATAGTTATCTTCTTTAACGTTAAATATATTTTTAATTTTGGTTCTTTTTTCAAGCGGGGTATCATTGGATTCTTTTACTAATTGGATAGAATGAAGGAGTTCGCCAAGTTTTCCCATCATTGTTTCATTGATATTGCCCTCAATTGGCCTTAAAATGGGCTTTACCTTCAGAGATTCATATCTTTTCTTGGCGTCTGTTTTTTCTGTGTCTTCAATTTCTATTCTTTCGCTAGCAATAACGTTAATCTTGCTTATGCCGTCTTCAATAATATTATGGAACAGGAAATTCCTGCTAGAAAGCAGAAAAGTCAGTAAGGTAAGGCTTAAAAGGAGGATAGAATAGCTTCTAAACCTTTCAGAGTATGTTAAATTTATGAATTTGTTAATTAACTGCGCTATTTTTGCGAGCATATAAAATCAACCATTTCCTTTGTGCTGTAATAATTTTGAACTATTATAACATTAATATCAAGTTTTTGTTCAATATCAGTGATAGTAAGGTTGTCAAGGAATTGATCCGTGTACTTCCTGAGCATTACTGAGGGGAGCAAAAGAGTTTTAATACTGTCCTTTCTGGGAAGAAGCGTATCAAGAAGATCCTGACCTGTGATAAGTCCGGAAACAGTAACATTTTCACCCCAAAAGCTGCTATTAACAGGCACTAATTCTATATTTAAGTTGTTTATTTTATTTAAATCCTCAATTATGGGGCGCATAAGCTGGCAGGCCAGCCTTCCTGCAGCTATTGTGAGGTTTAATGGTTTATTTAAGGATTTAGGAAGCTGTTTTTTGTATTTTTTATAATCATCAAGTAGCACCCTGCCCGCCCCAACTCCATCATCAAGTTGGGCAAAACCTTTATAGAAACTTTTTTTAGGTAATTCATAACCAGCGGTAATGTAAAGTTCATCTGATGGAAAAGCCAGACTGTACTTGTCTGTTATGGCAATAATCCCTTTTGCTTGCTCTTTATTTGGCGGAATCAGGGGAGGCTCCTGTCTATATTTTGTTACACCTACAGGAACCACAGCGATAGAAAGTATATTTTTAAATCCCGATAGGTCTTTCAAGGTTTTTTCCAGTTCAACTCTGTCATTTATTCCGGGACATATTACTATCTGTGTATGTACAGGTATGCCAATTTTGTTTAACCACTGTAAATCCTCCATAATAGCTTTAGCTCTGGGATTTTTGAGCATTTTGTGTCTTAATTCAGGATTTGTTGTGTGAACAGATACATATAATGGGCCCAAACCAAGGGCTTCAATTCTCTTTTTGTCATGGGAAGTCAGGTTTGTAAGTGTTATATATGTGCCTTGCAAGTAAGAAAGCCTGTAATCATCGTCTTTTACATATAAGCTATCCCGTAAGCCTTGGGGCTGCTGGTCAACAAAGCAAAATATACACTTGTTTCTACATGGCTTTACAGCATCAAAAACCGCTGATTCAAAGATTATCCCGATATCTTCATCCTGATCTTTTTCTATATCAATAATTTCTTCCTCGCCGGATATGCGTTTTATGTGCAAACTAAGGCTTTCTGAGGATATAAGATATCTATAGTCAATAAGATCAAGGGGCTTGACTGCGTCAATGGAAACTATCTCGTCACCCGGATATATATTTAATTCCTTGGCTATACTGTTCGGGATTATGCTGTTTACGATTGCTTTCATGTTTAAATATTTTTACACAAAAGTTTTATTTTATTTAACTTTTCCTGTAAAGTCCGATAAGCTCTGCTTGCTCAACTATATGTCCTTTCATAGCTGCTTCAAGCTGCTTTTTTGTAGCTCCGGCAGGCAAATCCAAAAATTTATCCACTCCATACACCTTAAAATAGTACCTGTGCGTGCTTCCTGGAGGAGGACAGGGTCCATCATAGCCTATATCGTCAAAATCATTTTTTCCCTGTAAAGTGCCATCTATAAGTTTTTCTTTTTTAGGAAAGTTTTCATCAATCTCAAAGTTATAAGCCGGCATATTATACAGTACCCAGTGCACAAAAGTTCCTGATGGGGCGTCAGGATCATCCATTATTAAAGCAATAGTTTTAGCTTTGTCTGACATTATAGGTAATTTTAGTCCGGGGGAGATATTTTCGCCCTGGCAGGTATATTTTTTAGGGATCATTTCGTTTTGATTAAAAGCATTGCTTGCAAGGATCATGGTATCTTTCCTCATATAATATGCGACTAATAGCATAAACAAAATAAGGAAAAATCCCATCAGATAATATGTTAATATTTTTTTATGAATGAACATGAATTAAAGTATATTTTGAAAAATAAGCTTAATCCAGAGAATTTTTCTACTGGACAGGATTTTGAAAATGTACGGAATGGCACGTTTAACATAAATTTGCACATCCATACGCAATACTCTGACGGGGATTTTTCTGTACAGGAACTTCTTGATCAAACTGCCAAATACGCTGAATACAGGCTTACTAAAGGGCATGATGATCCGGTAATTATTGCAATTACAGACCATGACACGCTTGCTGGTACGCAGGAAGCTTTAAAAATAATTGAACAAAGCCCTGAAAAGTATAAAAATATTTGCTTTATTCCAGCGATAGAACTTAACTCTTTCTTTTACAAGGAAAATAAACAAAAAAAGCAGCTTGAAGTGCTTGTATACTACATAGACCCTTTTGGATTCTCAAATTTTGTGGAAAAAATAAGACAGACTAATCTCAATTATATTAAAGAACTAGCCACTGAAAGCGGAGTTGTATCTTTTAAATACCTGCAAAAGCATGCAAAATACGTTAACGCAGGCGGAAGCCCTGCTCTTATGAATGAAGTTACGGATATTTTAAGAAATAAGTCATATAAAGAAACTGGCCGCATTATTGCTGAACACAATAAGAAATACGGCGCTTTAAATATAAACCCCGGAACCCCACACATTAAGGAACTTATCCAGGCTGTAAAGGAATCCGGGAGCGGATTTGTAAGTATAGCGCATCCTGGCAGGTCGCTGAGGAAAGTAAATTTAGAGGAAACAATTTCTGAATTTCAAGAAATAGGAGTGGAAGCTTTAGAAACAAATTATCATTATATTGCTGAGGATAATGTAAGTGAAGAAATACAGGCACGAATAAACCAGCTTGCAGATCAAACAGGAATGATAAAAACCGGGGGCATTGATTCCCATAGAAAAAGCATATTTGTAGGTCGGGAATCCCAGTTAAAGGAAATTATAAAAATTAATAAATTCTTAACATAAATTAAGAATTTATTAATTTTTTTAGCAAATTTTAGGGGCTTCTAGTTTTTATATATATAGTATATACAAAATAGACTATGGAGATTATATATGTTGAATTCATTAAATTTGAATTGGATTTTGATGTCAATGGAAGCAGGCAGCGCTAAATCAGCCAACAAATCTTCCTCTCAGGGGTTTGATTCCCTCTTCGAAACCCAATCACAACAGAAGTCATCCTGGAGTGCAGGTGGTTTAAATGAACAAAAAAACCATAGAATAGACGAAAAAGTACGGCTGACAAAAGATTTATTCAAGCTTGACGAGGAAATTGCTAAAAAACAGAATGAAAGATTAGAATTAACCAATAAAAAACAGAATGGACAAGAAGATGTAGAGCTTGAGACAAAAATATTAAGTTTAGAAATGCAGCGCGATGCTGTTTCTAAATTATTAGAAGATATGGATAAAGGTGATGCTTCTTATAAAGAAGCAGCATCTCTTGCCCCATTGGAATCAACACCGGAAAACCTTGCTAAATTAGATACATTAAACGAACAAAAGGCAAATTTATTAAAACAGCGCCAGGATTTATCCAGAAAAGCTCAGGAATCTGTAGGAAATCCTGAGCTAATGGAAAAATTACACAGACAGGATCAAGAGCTTGAATTAAAGGATCTAAAAGTAAATGAAGAAATCAAGGCTATGGAAGCGCAATTATCCGCAGGAAAAAATCCTGAAGCAGGAAAACTGAACATAGATTATAAAACTATTGGAAAAAGAAACGATATACTTGCACACATAAGTGCAACAGAACAAAAACGTCTGGCCATGTCAAATCAGATTCAGCATGCAGTTGGAAACCCGGATATTTTAGAAAAGTATCTTGAAAGAGATATGGCGTATGAACAGGAAATCCAAGGATTGAAAGCAGAACTAGATGCGCTTGATAAACAAATCTACACAAAACCTGCAGATAACATCTCATCTAATCCTATGCAGCAGATTTTAGAAATGATAATGAAGTTTGTTTCGCTATTTGCAGGCGGCCAACAAAAATAGCACACATCTTTCTATAAAGAATTGTAAAAATATCGATGTTTTTAATTAAGTTGATGAAAAAAACATCGATATTTATTTTAGAGGTTCAGTGTTTTGTTAATAGTTTGATAAGGAGATTGTTATGAAACCAGATGGAGTAGGAAAACCGGAAAAAGTCCAGGGCTGGCAATCAGAAGTAAATCCCGCAGGAAAAACAAAAGGCAAAGGTTTTTTAGAACGTAATAAGCATTATAATGCTTTTATAGCTGAGCAAAATCAGTTTCCTCCACTCGCAGAAGGAGAAGAAACTCCGCCGCAAGAAGGCCTAGACGTACAAGCATAGTTAAAATATTTTAAACCCTACATAAACAAGGTATATCAGGTAAAAAAGCCCTCCCGTTAACAGCGCTGAGGGCTTTAAAACGCCCTTATTCGCTACTATGTTCATATAAACAACCATGACTGACAGGTAAACAACTATAATATTCACCCAAGCGTCAGTTTTCAGAATCCATGGCGTAAGAGCCAGCCCCACAGCGGTAGGAATACAACTCTGGAAAACCATCGCACCTGTAATATTGCCCATTGCGAGAGTATCCTTTTTGTTTCTTATCCAGATAATGCTGTTGAATTTTTCAGGCAGTTCGGTTGCGATCGGCGCTATAATAAGGCTCAGGACAAGAGGGTTGAGATGGAACGTTTCCGACAGGAATTTTATTTGTTCGACAAATACATGCGCCAGCAAAATAATTCCGCCTAATGCCAGCACAAACTGGAGAATGATTGCGGGCAACCTGAATCTTTCAGGAAATTTTATAAAATTGCTCATATACAGTGCTTCCAGTTCTTCCTGGCCTCCTTCGGGTATTTTGCTTGCTGTTCGTATTGTTTGTACTGCGTATATAAGATAAATAACCAGTAACAATCCCGCAATGACGTGTTTAACAATCATAGAAGGAATAAATGAGCTGAAAACCGAAATGGAATAAGCAAGTGCAAAATAATGCAAATCACGAAACATTATAGTGGTATTTACCGGCATGTCAAGGTTTCTTCTGCCTTCCTGTGTATAGTAAATAACTGCCATCCCCGTGACAAAAAACGCTAATGTTCCAAGCAGGAATGGTGCGCCTAGAATTGCTCCAATACCTATTTCTTCACTGGCGTGCAGGTCAGATTGCGTTACATACGCGCCAATAATTGCCACAAGTGGTACCAATGTTTCCGGTAAAGCCGTTCCAACAGCAGCAAGCACGCTTCCTACTGCCCCTTCGGAAAGGTTTAACTCTTCGCCCAAGTGTTCTACTGCGTTAGTAAAGATTATGCAGGTTAATACTATGAGTACTAGTACAGTTAAAATTTGCAGTATTGAAAAAACAATATCCAAACTCTTCTCCTTGATTAAATTTATCTACTATTTTAATATAAAAAATATGAGTATACCTGAAAAAATTATCAGCGAAATAAAAAAAGCAAGAAGAATTGCCATTTTTCATCATGTAGCGCCGGACGGGGATTCTCTAGGGTCAGCACTTGCGCTCAGGGAAATGATAGAACAGTTTGAAAACGTGGAAATAGTTGATAATATTATCACTAACTACGTGCCTGAATTATACAGGTTTCTGCCGGATGTAAACAAATTAAAAAGAACCAATGATTCTTCCTTGTATAATGCGTATGACCTGGCAATGGCTGTGGATTGCGCCAGCAAGGAACGGCTCGGCGACGCGACGGAATTATTTATGAGTGCTAAAAAGTCAGTTTCCATTGACCATCATATTAGCAACTCAGGGTTTGCGGATATTGATTTTATTGATACCCGCGTGTCAGCGGCAGGAGAGTTGGTATTTCAGTTAGTTGAAGCATCAGGCGTTAGTTTTACTGAAAATATGGCTACAAACCTTTATACCGCAATACTTACCGACACTGGCGGCTTTAAATTCGATAACACAAAACCGGAAACACTGCGTATCTGCGCAAAACTAATACAAGAAGGCGCAAATCCGGTTGAAATATATAAAAATTGCTATGAATTAAAGCCTTTAGCTATGGTAAAACTCCAGGCCAGAGTTATAAATGAAGCTGTTCTGGCAGAAAACAACAAAATTATTTACGGCACCATAACCAGGAATCTTTTGGATGAAGAGGATGCCACCGATGACTATATTGACGGAATAACTGAAGCGATGCGTCAGGTTAAAGGAATTGAAGTAGCGATGGTGTTTAAGGAAACCCTGAAAAAAACCACCCGCGTAAGCCTGAGAAGCAATGGTCTTGATGTGTGCAAAATAGCCGGTTACTTTGGCGGGGGCGGACATAAACTTGCAGCCGGCTGCCTTATTGATGAAAATATTGAGAAAGCAGTAACCCAGGTATTAAATGTAGTTGTTCAGCAGCTGCATAAAGAAGAGATTTATTCATAAAAGCACTATGAAAATGCTGGTTGAAACAAAATATTTTTCTTTTGATGAAAAGATAAAATTGGAAAACGGCCTGGAATTCGGGCCCATTACCGTTGCATACGAAACTTACGGAGAATTGAACGAAACCCGGGATAACGCAATACTAGTCCTGCACGCCCTCTCGGGCGACGCTCATGCAGCAGGCTACCACTCAGAAGATGATAAAAAACCCGGCTGGTGGGATTCCATGATTGGCCCGGGTAAACCATTTGACACAAATAAGTATTTTGTTATCTGTTCAAACTTTCTGGGTGGCTGTAAAGGCACTACCGGCCCGTCATCAATAAACCCGGCAACCGGTAAGCCTTATGGGATGGATTTTCCTATTATTACCGTTGAAGACATGGTAAAAGTCCAGAAAAAATTGATTGATTATTTAGGCGTAAAAAAGCTGCTCAGCGTGGCAGGTGGGTCACTTGGTGGGATGCAAGCTCTTGAATGGGCAATAATGTACCCGGATATAGTCCGATCCGCAGCGGTGATTGCTTCAGCAACAAAGCTTTCTGCTCAAAACATTGCTTTTAATGAAGTTGGAAGAAATGCCATCATCTCCGACCCTAATTGGAACAATGGAGACTACTACGGCAACGAGCTTCCTGCCCGTGGGCTTGCCCTCGCAAGAATGATCGGCCACATTACTTACTTGAGCGAAGAATCCATGCATGAAAAATTTGGAAGAAAGCTTCAGGACAAACACCACGTTGATTTTAACTTTGATGTAAATTTTCAGGTGGAAAGCTATCTGCGATACCAGGGCCAGAGCTTTGTTGACAGGTTTGACGCGAACAGCTACCTGTTTATTTCAAAGGCTATGGACTATTTCGACCTTCACGAAAAGTACGGCTCCCTTGCGCACGCTTTCAAGGACAGTAAATCAAAATTTTTATTTATAACCTTTACAACTGACTGGCTTTTCCCGCCAGAAGAGTTAAAGACTGCTGCCCGGACGATTATGAGTCTGGGCAAAGAGGTCACCTACTGCAATATAGACGCACCCTTTGGACATGATTCTTTCTTGTTGGAGTTTGAGCACCAATCAAGGATAATAAGTAACTTCCTTGCAGGTATATCTACCCAACCTTAACCATACCCACTGACCGGGCATTTACTGTTGTGACAACCTCATTGTAAGACATAACGCTGATTTGCGGGAATGTTCTTTCCAGTAACCTCCTTAGAGCAAGCCTTATTTGTGAACTGCAAAGTATTATAGGCTGGTTGCCAGTGGTTTTTATGGAGTTTTCGATCTCTTTATTAAGGCTGCTTATGAATTCCCGGGTAAATGTTGGCTCAAGCGTCAGATTTTGCCCATCCGGGCTTATTCCAGAAGCAATGATGTTTTCAACATCCGGCGAAATCGTTATAGCAAGAAGATCACCGGCATCACTCAGGTTCTGCTTGCATATACTGCGCGCAAGAGCAATTCTGCACTGCTCCGTGAGGAAGTCCGGGTTTTTGTTAATCTTGTGATAAGTGCTTATTGTTTCAAGTATAGTCTGTAAATCCCTGATAGAAACCTTTTCCCTTAGCAGGTTTTCCAGAACCATATGTATTTCTGCAACATTAAGAGAATTATCTTTGAAAACATCCTCTACAAAACCCTCTGTCTGCTTCTTAAGGTTGTCAATCAACTGCTGTACATCAGGCCGGGTTAAAATATCAGCCGAATTTTTCTTTATTACTTCGGTTAAATGGGTTGAGATAACAGCAGACGCACTAACTACAGTATATCCGTGCGCTTCGGCGTATTCCTTGTCTTTTTCAATTATCCATAGGGCTGGTAAACCAAAAGCAGGCTCCACTGCTTTTATCCCGTCAATTTTAGGAACGTCCTGTCCGCCCGCATTCATTGCAAGGTGCCTGTCAGCATAAACTTCTCCTGTTTCCACAGGAACACCCCGCAGCTTTATCTGGTAGAAATTCGGGCCTAACTGGAGATTATCCCTTACTCTGATAGAGGGTAGAATTACGCCGAGGTCCATTGCAACCTGGCGGCGTATCTGGGCAATTCGTTCCAATAAATCGCCTCCCTGGTCGACTTCCAGAAGAGGAACAAGCCTGTATCCTATTTCAATTTCAATGGGCTCTATGCTCAAAAGCTCCATCACACTTTCTCTTGAAGCTTTTTTCTTCACTTTTTTGGACTTTTTAGCTTCTGCTTCGACTAATTGGCTTTCTTCCTGGGCCTTTTTTTGTTTGGCAGTGAGTTTTGTATATCCAATAAATCCCATCAATGCTCCTACCATTAAGAAGGGTATTGTTGGAAGACCAGGAACAACTCCAAGAACACCAAGCAGGCCTGCAACCACAAATAAAACCCTGGGATCACTAAACATTTCGTCTTCAATATCTCTACTCAGGGACTTATCTTTTCCGCTCGCCCTGGTAACAATAAGACCTGTGGATATTGAAATAATAAGAGCCGGTAACTGAGAAACAAGGCCATCACCTACGGTAAGTATTGTATATGTTGCAGCAGCTTCAATAAATGGCATTTTAAGCTGTGCAATCCCAATTATAAAGCCGCCTACTATATTTATTACCGTAATAATTATACCGGCAACCGCATCTCCTTTGACGAATTTACTGGCACCGTCCATGGTTCCGTAAAAATCTGCCTCTCTTTCAATATTCTTTCTTCTCGCCTTAGCCTCATCTTCGTTTATGAGCCCTGAGTTTAAGTCAGCGTCAATACTGAGCTGTTTACCTGGCATAGAATCCAAAGTGAACCTTGCTGCAACTTCTGCGACCCTTCCGGCACCGTTTGTAATAACCATAAAGTTAATTATTACGAGGATGGCAAAGATTATGACACCGACTACGTAGTTACCGCCGACAACAAACTGTCCAAATGAAGTTACAACTTCACCTGCGTTGGCATGTAAAAGAATCAATCTTGTTGTACTAACGTTAAGACCTAATCGGAACAGCGTTGAAACCAGCAATATAGTAGGAAAGGAAGAATATTGCAAAGGCTGGGTAGTGTATAAGCATACCAGCATTATTATTATAGAAAGAGAGATATTTAGTGTTAATAGAATATCAAGAAGAAATGGAGGCAATGGCAAAAGCATCATTGCAACGATAACGACAAGGCCAACTGCGAGGACTATGTCGTTATTTTGCAGCATTTCGCTTATTTTAAACTTACCGAACATTACTTCCTTTTCCCTTTATTTGTCCTATAAACAAAGGCCAGCACTTCTGCAACAGCTACATACAAATCAGCAGGAATCATACCATCTAATGGTACAATTTTATATAAGGTTCGGGCAAGAGGTGGGTTTTCCACAATTGCGACTTTATTTGCCTCAGCTATTTCCCTTATCTTAAAAGCAAGGTAATCTACCCCTTTTGCAATTACCTGCGGAGCAGCGGCTTTTGTTGTGTCGTATCTTATAGCAACAGCGTAGTGAGTCGGGTTTGTTACTACAACATCAGCAGATGGAACAGCCCCCATCATTCTTTGTGTTGCAAATTTCATTTGCGCACTTCTGATCCTTGCTTTAATCTTAGGATCGCCCTCTATGTTTTTACGTTCGTCTTTAATTTCCTGTTTGGTCATTTTTAAGGATTTTTCATATTCATAATCCTGGTATTTTTTGTCGATTATTCCCAATATTATTAAAACCAGGCATATTTTAAAGGTGAGCTCTGCAAATATGCCAGTAATAGTATTTAAACTGTACATTATTTCACTGCCAAGTAATGCTATTATTTCTAATTCGTGTTTTTTTATAACGGAATAGCCTATCCCTGCAACAATCACGGTCTTTATAAGAGATTTAAATAATTCCATAAAGCTTTTCAGGTTAAAAAATTTCTTAAATCCGGCCATTATTTTACCGGGACTTAGTTTTGAAAGATCAGGCTTTATTGCTTTAAAGCTGAGCAGCGGACCAATCTGAAAATAATTCACTGCTATCCCTGCTACTAACATTATGGCCATTATAGGCAGTAAGATAACCATTATTTCTGAAATATAATAGGATAGATAACCTAGAAGACCTTCTCTTGTTATAAGATCAGGATTTAGATTTGTGAATGTATTATTTATAATGGATTTAAACTTGTTAAAGATAAAGGAGCCATACATAAGAAGCACAGTAACACCTATAGACAAAGTCACAGCAGCATTCATATCCTGGCTTTTGGAAACCTGTCCTTCGCTTCTTGCTTTTGATCGCCGCTTCGGCGTCGCCTTTTCTGTTTTTTCGTCAGCCATACTTTTCCTTTAAAACACAAATATGCTGTGCAACTGTTCCAGCATTGTACTAATAAGCCGCATTAAATATTGCATTGTCGGCGGCATTAACATACTTACGAGTATAAGACCTATGTATATTTTTACAGGCATTGCGACCATAAATATATTCATTTGAGGCATCACTTTTGCCATAAAACCCATAAGAAGCGTAACTATAAAAAGTATCTGGAAAATAGGCATTACTATACTGAAAGCTATTGTGAATAATTGGCTTGTAAAATAAACTATCTGTTCAATTAACCGAGTTGTAAAATTAAAATCCAGCCCTGCAGGAATAGACAGATAGCTTTCCTGTACGGTAGAAAACAGCCATTGATGACCATTTAAGTAGATAAAAGTCATGCTTGCTATAAATAAATAAAACTGACCTACAATAGGTGATTGTTGACCTGTAGTCGGATCAAGCGCTTCAGCAATTGCAAGGCCCATTTCCATACTAAGTATCTGTCCTCCAATTTGAACAGCCGTAAAAATTAATGAAGCACAGAACCCAATCATTACACCAACCAACAATTCTTTAATAAGCAAGATAGAAAGAAGAATAAGGTTATTTGGCAGATCAAAATTTATTGCCTGCAGTACAAATGGGTACATAATAAATGCGCTTAAAGCAGCAATCCCTGCTTTTACCTGCATAGGGATAGGAAAAGTAGAAAATAAGGGGGCTGTAGCTAACATTCCTGATAATCTTGTGAGAACCAGGATGAAAACAATTATGCTTTCCGTGGAAAAAAATATTGAAAGGTCTTTATCCATATTACTGTGACATTATTACCAGGTTAGCAAACATTTCATTAACCGCAGATATGTACATATCAATCATCCACGGCGCCGTAAACATAATTGTAATTATACCGGCAAGTATTTTAGGCACAAATGTAAGTGTAGCTTCCTGAATCTGTGTAACAGACTGAAATATACTTATCATAAGTCCTACTGCCATACTTACGAACAATACAGGCCCAGCCAGTTTAAGAATAAGACTTAATGCGGTTTGTAATATTGTTAAAAACTCGATTTGCGTCATACGAACCCCACAATCAGCGATTCAGCTATAAGTCTCCACCCGTCCACCAGCACAAAAAGTATTATTTTAAACGGCATGGATATCATAACAGGCGGCAGGAATAACATCCCCATTGAAACGAGGATACTTGATATTACTATATCTATAACCAGGAACGGTATAAAGATCATAAAGCCTATCTTAAATGCGGTTTTTAATTCACTTATAACAAAAGCGGGCATTAATACATAGGTGGGGATGTCATCAGTAGTTGCGGGTTTATCAAGTTTTGCCATTTTAACAAAAAGTGCAAGGTCAGTTTCGTCTGTTTGTCGGAACATAAACTCCCTTAGAGGTTCAACTCCTTTTTTAATGGCTTCCTGTTGGGTGATTTTATTAGTCATATAGGGTTGAAACGCATCTTCATTAATTTTATTAATAGTAGGCGCCATTACAAAGAAAGTAAGCAAGAGTGATAAGCCGATAATTACCTGACTTGGAGGAAGCTGTGCTGTTCCTATTGCCTGTCTGGCGAGTGAAAGCACAATAACAATACGGGTAAATGATGTACATAAGATAAAAATACTGGGGGCAATTGTCAAAATAGTCAGCCATATTAATATTTGCAGGCCCTTGCTAAATGCCTGCGGGCTGCTGGTATCCCCAAGGGATATGTTTATATTTGGCAGCGCAACTTCAGCTTTTGCGGCCATAGTCCCCAGAATCATAGCTGCCAACCCCAGAATAAATACTTTAAAAATTTTATTCCACATATCTTTATTTTTCATTTTTTTTATTACTATTTCATTAATCTTTAGATTTAATTTTATATTTTATTTCAAGTCAGAGCAAAAGTTTGAAGGAATCTTAACAGAAGGTTGTAATTTTTTGGCAGTGAGGAGCGCCGCAGGCGCTCCTCACTGCCTTTTGGGGGAGAAGGGGACGAAGTCCCCTTCTCCCCCAAAAAATTACTACTTAACAATTCAAGTTTATTCAGGGTTGAAATAGCAATTTTTCAATCCGCTACGTTTTATTATATTTAGTGGAAGTTTTAGAGCAGGAAGTTTTTAAGATGGGCGATATTTTAAACACAGTTGGAACGGTTCGAAAAAACTGGAATACATACGAAAAATGGGAACAGGAGCAGGATTCTCTTGAGCAGAAAAAAAAGGAATATAGAAAACAAAATCCTATTCCTGTTGAAAAGAAAAAAGAGGCGGAAAAATATGGTAATGCTGTTCTTAATGCCATAAATGTAATGGATGAATACTCTGAAAATAAAGCCGAAGATATGGAACTTGCTACGCAGGCAGTAATGCAATTTCCTGTGCAGATTGGTAGTTTGGGTGGAGTTGCAGTCGGTGGATTAATTGGATCTAAAGTGGCGAAGGGCAAATATATGCTCCCTCTGCTAATTGCAGGGTCTACCATCGGGACAATTGCTGCTTTTATACCAGCCAGTGTTATAGCAACAAAAGCTCAAATATGGGCTTCAAAAGTAGCAAGATTCCAGGCAAGGGAAAAAGAGCTAAAAGACCCTGAAAATTTTGTTATTTATACGCCGGAGCAAATCGAACAGGGTCAAAAAATAGCTGCAACAATGCCTGATGAAAAGGATAAAGAAAGTAAAATTAAAAAATTTATTCCTATAGCAGAATCTGTTTCCACCATAAAGTCGATTTATAAAGATAAGGAAAATTATAAAAATTGGCATAAAAAATATCAGGAAGAAGATAAACAGATAAAAGTTTCATATCAACAGGGAATACCTGCAGATAAACAACAAAAAGCTCTTAAAGACCAGCAGTTAATAGTAAATGCAGTTAAAAAAATTAATATTAAAGCTGAGGAATATTCTGAAAATATTGAAACCGCTACTAATACCGTAGGATTTTTTGCAGAATTCGGAATAGGTGCCGCTGTCGGAACTGCTACAAACTTTATTATAAATAAGCTTAAAATTTCTCCGGATAGTTTCATAGGCAAAAACAAAAAACTTGTATCTGGAATAGCCGGTGTAATTCCCATGCTTGCTATGGCCACATATTTTACATTACTGCAAAAAGATGCTGCCCGCATAGGAAGGTTTAAAGCTAAGCAGGAACTTCTTGCCGATCCCGGAAATTTTGTTTATGAAGATGAAGAAAAAATAAAATCTGCATCTAAAGACATAAATTTAACTAAGAAGAAAGGCTTTTTTAGTGAAATCGTTCAAAGCACAAAACAGTTAATAAATTCAAGGAAAGATAAAAAAGAATACAAAGAATATAAAAAAACTAAAGCTAAAGAAGAAAAGAAACTTAGAAATGCTCTTAAACAAGTTAATGTTTCTGATGGGCAGTTAAATGAAGCAAAAAACCTTCAGGAAAAAACATTTAATGCCTTTGAAAAAATTGATGATATGTCCCAAAAATATTCCGAAACTATAGAAATGACCACGGAAATAGCACAAGGAACAATTCCTGCATTGATGTATCTGGGTCTTATTGGTGCTGGTACCGGATTATGGCTGTATGCTGAGAAAAAGTTTAAAAATTTAAATCCTATGCAATTAATAGAAAAAGCAAGTAATTTTTACGATAAAGTAAGTAAATTTATAAAACCAGTAGCAGGAAAACCTTTTGTTAAAAGGTTTTTAGATAAAACAAAACAGGAAGCTGGAGAGGTTGCCAGTTCTCTATTAGAAGGAGCATTAGAAGGAAAAGGAATGTCGCTTGGAAGGGTTGCAAGTAAAGCAATGAAAAAGCCTACGTTAAGAAAAATAGGTCTTGGTGCTGGAATACCTATTTTGGCAGGTTTTGTAGGCAGCATATATGCAATGCAGCTTTATTTTACAAGTTTACAGAAAAAAGCAGGTAAAATCGGCATAATGAAGGCCATGGAAGAGCTTCAAGACCCAAGATATTTTGTCGACATCTACTCAACCGGACAACCCACTCAAAAAACACAACCTGCGGAAACTAAGCCATCAAACTCGGTTCTTGAAAGATATATTCAAATAAAGAATCAGGCTGCTTAATGTTTATGGTAAAGTTAGAAAAATAATATTTTCAAGGAGCTGCAACAATGGAAACAAAATCGCCGTCTTTTGGCATGGGAGCAAGATTTTCCCGCTCAATGAATTATTTTAAAATTGCGAATAATAAAAAATATGATGCTATGCAAAACGGTGTGGATGAATTATCTGAAGACGTTGCCACTTTTGTTACCAGAAGAAAAGGAATGGCACTCGCAGGTAACAGTGTAACTGTAATTGTTTCTGAGCTTCCTAAAAAAGGCTGGGAAGGAGTTAAGCAATTTTTTAGAAAATCACCTAAACCCGCTAAAAACTCAACTTTCGCTTATTTTGATAGGTTTGACGAGCAAATTATTAATTTGACTAATGCAACAAAAGAACAATATAAAAAAATAAATGGGATTTAATCCCGATTCTACCTTATATATTTATGATAAAATAGTCTGATAAATATAATTAAAGGCGGAGGAATAAAAATATGAGAATTAATGTGGGTGAAGTTGTTACCGCAATGGCTACACCTTTTAATGATAATCTTGAAATAGACTACGGGGCAGCGGAAAAACTTGCAAATCACCTTGTGGATAATGGAACCGATGCAGTTCTTGTTGCTGGTACTACTGGTGAATCTCCAACCCTGACCCATGAAGAAGAGCTTAAACTCCTGAAAACAGTTAAAAACGCTGTGGGAAATCGGGCTAAACTTGTAATGGGCGCAGGCTCAAACAGCACCCAAACAGCGGTAGAAATGTCCAAAAAAGCTGAAGAAGCAGGCGCAGATGCGATATTGTCTGTTGTGCCGTATTATAATAAACCTTCGCAAAAAGGCCTGATCGAGCATTTTTCACAAGTGGCAAAAGCAACCGAACTGCCCATAATTCTCTATAATATTCCTGGCAGGACAGGGATAAACATGCTTCCTGAAACTATAGCAGAGCTGGCTAGCAGGCACGCAAACATTGCTGCTGTAAAACAGAGTAATCCTGATCTTGATCTTGTAACAGAAATAGCAATAAAAACACCTGATGATTTTCTTATTTATAGCGGAGATGATAGTTTGACGCTGCCGATGTTATCTCTTGGTGCGTATGGCGTGATTAGTGTGGCTTCCCACCTGATCGGCAAGCAAATAAAACAAATGATAACGGAATTCAAGCAGGGTAATGTAAAAGAGGCTGTACAACTTCAGCATAAATTATATCCTATGTTCAAAACATTGTTCATAGCGCCTAATCCAACGCCACTAAAAGCCGCATTGCAGGAAATAAATTTGATTAAGGAAAACGTAAGACCTCCACTGGTTGTACTTTCCGAAGAAGAAAAAAACAAGCTGAGAGGAGTGCTTAATTTAAATTATGCTTAAAGATAAAAAAATAGGCTTTATAGGCGCAGGCACAATGGCGAAAGCCATAATGAAAGGGCTGGGCAATTCCGGAATTACTACGCTGGCATCAGATATTATTTCACAACCTGAAGTAATGACTAATAACAAAGAACTCGTGCGTAAATCCGACATTATAATCCTTAGCGTCAAGCCGTTTGCGGTTGAAAGCATATTAAAGGAAATAAACAATGAACTTACTGCTAATCACTTGATAGTTTCAATTGCAGCAGGCGTAAGTACAGAAAAGATAGAAAACGTAATTGACAAGAAGCTTCCTGTTATAAGAGTAATGCCTAACACTCCTGCCCTGGTAGGTGAAGGAATGTCCGCTGTGTGTAAAGGTAAATTTGCGACTGATGAGCATTCTGCGCTAATTATGGAACTGTTTAAGGCTGTAGGCAGATGCATAGAAGTAAAAGAAGAATTAATCAATGCAGTAACAGGCATAAGCGGTAGTGGCCCGGCTTTTATATATTTAATAATAGAAGCACTCGCTGATGGTGGGGTGAAGCTTGGGCTTAAAAAGGAAGTAGCTATTGAGCTGGCAGCTCAAACTACATTGGGAGCTGCAAAGATGGTTCTTGAGACAGGCAAACATCCTGCACTTTTGAAAGATGAGGTTACAACCCCGGGCGGCTGTACAATAGCAGGACTTGCGGTGATGGAAAATGAAAAAGTGCGGTCTGCTTTAATAAAAACTGTTCAGGAAACCGCAAAAGTTGCGTCAGAATTAGGATAAAAGAATATAAAAATAATAGGAGTAAATAATGTTAACTTTTTTTCAACTAATCCAGATAATTTCAGGGATATTTCTTGTACTTTTAATACTGCTACATGCGCCAAAAGGTGATGGTATGGCAGCAATAGGCGGAGCAGCGCAGTTGTTTTCCAGTCAGAGAGGGGCAGAATCCACATTAAACAAAATTACTGCTGTTTGTGCAGGTATTTTTATTCTTACTTCCATACTTTTGGGGTTCGGCATAGTACATTAAAGGGTTAAATATGAGAAAAAAAGGGCAATCTTTGACTGGAATTCTGCTTTCTGTCATTATAATTGGTATTATTTTAGCTTTTACTGTTGGACCTGCAATAAAATACACACAAAATGCTAAAACAGAAGGTGAAAAGCAGGTTCCTGCTACAGAAAAAGTAAAAATAGCGAAGAATGAAGCCATGGCTGCAAAAATTTTTGCTGATTTAACCCAGGCAACTATGCGGATTAAGATGGATAACAATGGCACTCTAGTGGATGTATTTAGGGATAACGAGGATGCGAGGAATAAATACCGTCAATATATGGGAGAGTTAGGTGTTATGAACCTGAGCTTTGTGGGCTTTAATCCTGACTGTCGTGATATGTGCGGGAGGATTGTAAAAAAAGGTGATTACACAGTCTGGATATTAAAAGATGGAATCAAATCAGGTCAAAATTTTTAACGCATTGGAAAATGGAATATTCAGAAAAATTATTTGCGGCGCTGCAAACAGCAGCGAACAGCAGGTGGAGAGGATAGCGCTTGTGTATGCGCTTGCTGGAACGCATGTTATTGATATTGGACCGCAGGAAAATATTTACAATGTTGCAAAACGAGGAATTTATAGGGCTTTAGACATCAACCCTGAGCTTATTCCCCCAATAATAATGACCAGCGTAAACGTGGGAGATGATAAGCACTTTAGAAAAGCCAGTTTTAACCTTTCTCAGTGTGTGCAATGTTTGGAATGCGTTAAAACTTGCGATATAAATAAAGATCCTGAAAAATGTTATGGGTGTGCGCGTTGTGTTGAAGCGTGCCAGCATAATGCTGTAACTATGGTTAAGATGCCGGGCAATTTAAAAATAAAAAATTATGATGCTATTGAAATACATACAGGAAACAGCACACTGGAAGAAGTTCAGGCATTTGTGGAAATAAACAGAATGGCTCTGGACAAGGCAATTCTCCTGTCGGTGAGTATTGATTCAGGACGATTTAATACTATTGAACTTATAGATTATGCTAATTCCATAGTTAATATGTTTGGTAAAAAAATAATTATTCAGATAGATGGTCTTTCAATGAGAGGGGGCACTAAAAAATCTTCTACGCTGTCGACCCTTGCTGCAGCTTCAACACTTCTGGATGCGGAAGTTAATGCGTATATTCAGCTTTCCGGCGGCACAAACCACCTTACGCAGGAAATTGTTAATATGACAGGACTTAAGATTTCCGGTATAGGATTTGGGTCTTTTGCTAAAAAAATAATTTTAAATTATATAGAAAAGCAAGAAGATATTTTTGGGGTTGATTTAAATAAAATTGTTAAAGTTGCTGAAAGTCTGGTGAAAAAGGGTTAAACAGCTTTAACCCCTGCACCTTCTCAAAGTCTTTGGAATTCCTTGTCACAAGAACATAACCATGATGAATTGCAGTTGCCGCGATTATTGCATCGCCAAGTTTTATGTTATTGTTCTGTTTTATTTTGATTGCTAAGTCCTTTATCTCGGAATTCAATGGGTGTATGCTGGCAAAGTCAAGGAAAACAGTAGCATCTTTTAAGTCATCTTCTGAAAAATTACGCCAGCCCAAAAATTCAATTTCAGAAATAATTGAAATATTAAAAGATTCATCAAATATTTTATCTATAACTTCAACACAATCGGGCGGGAATGCATCCTGAAATTCATAAATTATAATATTTGTGTCTATGAGATATCCCTGTCCCATTCGGCTCTCAATTCCCTGCTTATTTTTTCAACATCTAATTTTTTATGTTTCCAGATTCCTCTGAAATCCGATGGTTTTAGCCTTTTTCCCTTACGTTTTTTTAAAGATTCAGCAAATTCCAGAACTTTGCTTGTATCTTTCTCATCAAGTTCATTTAAGAGTTTATTCAGTTTATCTTTTGGTACGCTCATTATTGAAATTTCTATTCTCAGTTAATATATATTCATTTTAAACTAATTTTATTAAAATTTAAACCAGGATTGTTAAAGTTGCTGAAAGTTTAATAAAAATCTGATAATATGAATTTTAATCAATCTATAATATAATAGGAAAAAATATATGTTTGATATACTTTCCGGGGGGGGTAAAAAGTAAATTTCACAAAGGTTTTACCCTGGCAGAGGTGTTGCTAATTATAATTATTTTAGGTGTTATTGCCTGTGAAACAATTCCGACACTCATTAAAGATTATCAGAATAAAGTCCTTGTTGTACAAGCTAAAAAAGCTTTTTCCACATTTAGCCAGATGTCGCAAAAAATGCTTGCAGACAACGGGGGGACACTTGCGGGGAATTGTTTTATCGGAGGTTACAATGTTGCATTTAATTGCATGAAGCCTTATTTGTCAGTAGCAAAAGAATGCGGTGCTGGAACAGGATGCTTTTATAATGATGGGTCAGGTACCGGGTACACGAATTTAGGTGGAGGTGATACATATTATAACAATATGGATTCATTGGTAACATCAAACCCTCCTGAGTGACGGCACAGCCATAAGTGTTGCAGACCTGCCTGGGGATTGCTCTGGGGACAGGGGTGACGGCTCACTGGATGGAAAAACCTGTAGTTATATAATATTTGA
>MFRL01000071.1 GCA_001784565.1 Candidatus Melainabacteria bacterium GWF2_37_15 | reverse complement strand
CTCCCTTAAAAGGGGATTGCTCTACCGGCTGAGCTAATGGCGCATCTCATATATTAAACAATATTCTTATTGTATTTTTGGACGTAAGTATAAAATACCAACAGGAAAACGTTAAGTCAAGAACAAATAATTGTTTGCTCTCTTCCAGGTCCAACGCTTACAATGACAATGCTGACTCCTGTTACCTGCTCCAGCCTTGAGATGAATTTGCGGGCATTCTTAGGCAAGTCAGAAAATATTCTGCAACCTGAAATATCCTGCTTCCAGCCGGGTAGGACTTCATATACAGGCTCTAAAAATTCCTGCAACTTTAAATTAGCAGGATAATGCTCGTATATTTGACCATTTCTTGTGTCTTTATAGGCAATGCAAATTTTTATTTCATCAAAATCATCAAATACATCAATCTTTGTCAATGCAATACCTGTTAATCCATTAACTAGCGCACTGTATCTTGCAGTCACAGCATCAAACCAGCCGCATCTTCTTTTTCTACCCGTTGTAGTGCCGAATTCCCTGCCAATCTGCTGAAGCCTGTCGCCTTCCATATCTTTTAGCTCAGTCAGAAAAGGACCTTCGCCCACGCGGGTAACATATGCCTTAAATACTCCCACAACTTGTTGGATATAAGTAAAACCTATGCCGCTTCCGATAGAAGCTCCTGCCGCAACAGGATTTGAACTTGTGACATAGGGATATGTCCCATGGTCAACATCAAGCATGGCTCCCTGCGCGCCTTCAAACAGTATGCTCTGGTTTTGAGAAAGCGCATTCCTTATTATTTCGCTAGGGTCTTTTACATATTGACGCAGCGGTTCTGCATACTTTTTACAAAACTGAATTATTTCCTCTTTTATAAATACAGGTTTGTTATAATGCTCAAATAAGATATTTTTTTGAGGAAGAATCACATCCAGCTTCTTGCTTAAAACCTCTTCATCATACATATCTTCAATACGGATGCCGGTTCTGCCGATCTTATCCATATAAGTCGGGCCAATACCCCTCTTTGTTGTGCCTATTTTATTGTTTCCAAGGGATTCTTCGTTTAATTCATCAAGCGCAATATGATATGGCAGGGTTACATGCGCTGTCGGGCTTACATAAAGGTTAGATGTATCAATGCCTTTTTGCTTTAAGCCTTCAATCTCCTCGATTAGCACTTGGGGATTAATGACAGTACCGTTACCGATCAGGCATATTTTACCCGGATAAAGAATTCCTGAAGGAATAAGATGGAATTTATACGTCTGGTCACCAGTAACAACAGTGTGCCCGGCGTTACATCCGCCCTGGTATCTTATTACGATGTCGGCTTTTTCTGCTAAAAGGTCAATAATTTTTGCTTTGCCTTCATCTCCCCACTGGCCCCCGACGATCACAACATTTGCCAAAATTGATCTCCTAATTTATTCCCAAAGTAGTATATGTTAACCGTTTTCAAACGTCAAATTTTCTATTCCGTAAGGTAAGAAAACCATCAGCAAATGGCCTGGTTATTTTTTTTAAAAAGGCATATTCACGAGGCTTTTCTATAAAAGGTTCTATGACAGGGAATAAAGCATCCTCGCCAATGCGGTTTGATCTTAAAATAAGGTTAGAATCAGCAGGAGTCCAGGTTTTTAACTCATTAAACAGCCTTCCTGCCTTTTTTTCCCCTAATATATCTGTTAACGGGACCTTAATTCCCTCTTCATATATGTTACGTGTTGCGCTGACTGCCATCCTGCTTGCTGCATTAAACCCCAAGTATCCCATTTTATCCAGACAGTAAAGAGATTGGAAAGAATATGGACTGTCTAAATTCATCAGGCAGTGAGAAATAGTGTTAGGAGCCTGATAATGTGGCTCCATTTTCTTAAATAGAAACTTTAATACTCCTTTAGGAATAAATCTAAATTTTAAAAGCTCACATCCTGCGATTCTGGGAATTTCCCGTCCCAAATGAAAAGTTGCGCCAAAAAGTTTATCAGGCAATGACTGCCTGCCAAGCAGCATATTTGTAAGTTCCTTTTCTTTTGGACGAGGATTTAAATGCAAAACATTACTATGAGCAAAAAAATCATGTACTGCATGAAACATTCTTCCTGTACCATACAAAGCTTTTATCAGTTCAGTATCAAAATTTTTCTTTTTCTCAAGCAGTACAGAGGTTTTTTCCAGCTCTTTCAGGACGTATTTCCTGACTTCACCTATAAACTTTATTCCTTTTTTAGGATCAGGAGTAGAGTGCTGTGCAGGCAAATTAGCAAGATTCCTGAATGCATCAGCATCCTTTACACCCTTTTCAACTACCTTAATCCCTGAGCCGGATAATGTCTTGAGGGCTGCTCTTATGTATCGTATATGAATCTTAGGCATCATAAGCTAAAGCTGCTCGTGAAAATGTAGCTACTGATTCGTCAAATGCCTGCATTAATTCAGGAAAAAGTGTTTCTCTATAACCATACTCTCTCCATTCTTTACGGGCTTCTTCTGGAATGGCCAATCCTTTATATACTTTATAATCTGCCATAACCCTACCTGTACGATCTGTTCCATGCCTGCAACAACTGTAAATGAGTTCATTTTCATGTCTTTTTATTGTTTTATAAAACTTTTTTAACTGATCCTGCCTTGGGTCAAAAGAGTTTACAGGAATATTAATAAATTTAATTCCATATTTTTTTGCTTCTTTTTCCAGTTTTTTCTTTTGTTTTTCGAATAATATCTGGAAATTAACTATTGCTCCAATTTTTTTACCTTCTTTATCTCGATATTTTGCAAGCTCTCCCATCCCCTTTATTCCAGGAGAAGGCCCTCGCAGCATTTTTCCTTCTTCTACCACAAGTACTTTTCTCAGGTTAAAGTTTGTTTTATTAGGTAATTTATCCCATAAATGAGCAAAAGCGTTACGTACAGGCTTAAAACGAAGAATGGTACTCCTTAACCCTATATAAGTCAAATCCCTCGGGGAAGTATTTATAACTCCAGAAAATCTTACGGCAAAAGAAGGTTTTTTATAATTAGTTACAATTTCCGGCTTACTTTCAGGCAAACCCGATAGTTGAAAATATGAATTTTGAGAGTTGCTTCCAACAAATGCTATCATGCTTGTATAAAACAACATGAATATTAGTTGAATATAAGAGAAATATGAGGAAAATGTTAGAAACCTGTGTTTTTATCCACCCATTTTAAATACCCTTCAAGCCCGGCTTCTATAGGCAGCATAAGTATTGCAGGAAGCTCATATGAATGGTTTTGCAGGATAGCTTTCTTAACTGCATCAAATTTATCTTTTCGGGTTTTAATAGAGATTAAATACTCCCCATCTTCGCAAATCTCACCTTTCCATTCATAAACCGATGTTACATTCGGAATTATATTTGCGCAGGCCGCGAGTTTATTTGTTACCAGCGTATGTGCAATTTTCTTTGCTTCATCAAAATTTGATGTCAGGGTTAAAATAATGCAATAATTCATCAAATAACTCCTTTCCCTGTATAATTTTATTTATGAGAATTATTTTTTCTATTTTAGCATTTATTTTCTTTTTAACGCCTGCGGCATGGAGTGAGGAGCAGTACGCCACAACCAGGACTGACGGTGTTATAAGGGTAGGAATCAGTAGCAATGATTTTAATAACCTGGAATATAAAGAAATTAGCCTGTCCTGTGCAGGAAAACTAAAGCTCTACGACAAATATTTTGATACTGAGATAGGGGAAACTGCACCCGGTGACATAATAAAATTTGAAATAACAGATACATCATTTAAGATTTACAAAAATAACCAGGAAATTGGAAACACTATTTTCGGGCCTATAATTGTAGAGCCAATAGATAAAAGTCCGATTAAGGTTATGGGGCTTCAAAGAAAAGGAAAACAGGCCGCTTACAGAGGCAATTTTGAAATAATTAGGGTTCCGGGGAAAAAGAGCAAACTCGCATTAGTAAATGTAGTTTCGCTAGAAGAATACTTAAAAGGTGTTGTCCCAAACGAGCTTCCTCCGTATTTTGGGATGGAAGCCCTAAAGGCACAGGCTGTTGCTGCAAGGAACTATGCGATTAGGCCACGGGTTAGGGTATATCCGCATTTTGACGTGTGTGACTCAGTAAAATCACAGGTTTATTTCGGGTATAACACTGAAATGCCGGAATCCAACCAGGCAATTGAGGCCACGAAAGGGCTGGTAACGCTGTATGATGGGGATGTTATTATAGCACTCTACAGTTCAACAGCAGGAGGGTACACGGAAAGCTATGAAAATGCCTTTTCTGAGCCGGGCGATGGGGGATTCCCGGCAAAGCCGCTGCCTTACCTTACTGGCAAGCCTGATATTGAAGGCACACCGATTTTAAACAACGAAAAAGCAGCACGGGATTTTTATACGACCCGGCCTGCTGCATTTGATGTAAATTCCGGCTATTACAGATGGACAAGGCAATGGACAGGCGAAGAACTACGAAAAGCCTTAAATGCGTCCCTAAATGATTATACATGGTGCGATCTTGTTTCTCCTAAGCCTACTAAGGGAATCGATATAGGTAAAATCAAGCGTGTAGATGTTATCTCTCGGGGAGTATCCGGTAAAGCAATCGCAATATCAGTAAAGACCGAAAAAGGCGAATGGACAATCCAAAAAGAACTGTTTATAAGGCGGATTTTTAAAAATAACGGCGCTAACCTACCCAGTGCAAACCTGATTTTTAATAATTATACTGACACGACTGGCTATCTGGTGCGGCTGGAGACATTGGGCGGCGGATTTGGGCATGGTGTTGGAATGAGTCAGTATGGTGCTAGCTATATGTCAAAAAATGGTTATACCTTCGATAAGATACTCCAGCATTACTACGACAGCACGGCAATAGGCACCTGGCCGGTTTATATGATATCTGAGTATGTGACCCCGCCAATAAAACAGGAATTTACTTCATCTAATAGTAGGGCTGACCTGTTGATTGAGAACTTTGAAGGCGTGGAAAAATTCGAATTTATGCTAAATTCCAAAAAATTCTCGCTCAGCAAAAAAGAACTAATAGAAGGCAAAATAAGGATTCCTCTTGATGAATACATAAAAAAAGCCAATGAGATTGTTTATTTTCCGCTCTCAGAAGAGGAAGAAGGCCGCAGCCTCAAGGTGTGGGTTGAGGTATTCAGGAGGGAGTAACTCCTGTATTACTTAAATCTCTTAAAACATTTTTGACAATTCTGTTTATTCCTATTTTCAGCTCGCTGGGCTTTCTTGGTGCCGGGTTGGTAAGAATATTCTCTGCCAGCTCAGGTAGTTTTTCATTTAATCGCTGTAACTCTTCGGGATTATATTCTGCAAGCGGTTTATGAGGAAGATTGTTGCTTTTCGTCCAGATATGAATATGCTTTACAACCTTATTTGATGCTTGAACTAAAGCTTCTTCGTTCGGATATCTTTTTGACGGAAAAGCATATTTTATAAAAGATAGAGGATTAATTGCTCTTGTCAATCCTTTTAATCCGTCGTCTGCAACTTCAGTAATAACTTTTACGGCTTCGGGGGCTAGGCTCCCCACTTCCTTGCCTGTATTATTACCTGTTATTGCCTGCCCAATAACTCCGCAAACTTCTCCAAGAGGATCTGCTATCATCCTTGAAAGAGGTGCAGAGCCAAAAACATGAGAATTTTTAACATTTCTGGCTATTTTTTGCGGTAATTTTTCTTCACCCAGCTTGTTTAAGTTTTTGAGTGTTACCTGGATAAGATGCGCCCATTGCGCATTTGTAACCCAGTCAACACGGCCTTTAAAGGAAATTGTATCTTTATTTAAAGGCGCCAACACCGGATTATATGATCTGAATCCTTTATTTTCCGCCTTATGATGTATAATGGAAGTTGTTATCGAGTTTATCATGATTTATATAATAATATAAATAAAATAATGGATTCAGTAAAAAATAAAATTTTTAATTACCTGACCCAGGCGCAAAAGTCTGACTTTTGTCACTATTTAGCCAGCTTTGTAAAAAAGCATTACACAAGGCCAACGTCTGAGATCGCTGATATGTTTATAGAAGATGAGAAGCATTACTTGTTAATCCAGTCATCTCGTTTCCCCTGGCTGGAAGAATACCTTGAAAATGAGGATTTTCTTAAGGATATAGAACTATACATAAAGGAAAACCAGAAAAAATGCGAATATGCGGAAAAACAGCGACCGTACTATGAAAAGCAAAAAGCCTACGCAAAGGAACAACGAAAGCTGGCTCAGGAGCGAAAAATGGCAAAACTCCCGCCTACTAAGGCTCAACTGGCGTTTTATACTAAACTTTGCAAGAAATATGGCCTTGAAAGCAAAATTAATCCTGAAAAGGCGTCCAGGCTGGATTTAAAGCGGGCTATTGAAGACATTTTAAACAGATCGGATCTGTCTGAATAAACTCTATCGCCCTTTCAATATTCCTTTTATCAGAAAGAATTGTATAAAAATCCTCTTTAATAGTAGGTGCAGTCCTGATTGCTTCGATAAATTCCTCTTTATTAAGCGGTTTTTCAGCCACAAAATCGAAAAAGCCTGTTGATTGCAGGAAATCTTTTACAACTTTAAACCTGTTATCCTGAATATAACTGCATATATACGTTGCTATGCCTACCTGGATGCCGTGCATGGCTGGCGTTTTTGTAATCTGGTCAAGCGCATGTGAAATTAAATGCTCGCTTCCGCTGGCTGGTCGGCTAAACCCTGCTATCTCCATAGCAATTCCACTCATCAGTAAGGAATTTACAAGATGATACAGGAATTCTGCACTTCTAATATCGTGGTTTTTATAATGCAGTATGTCAGAAACTGTATTCTCAGCTATTAAATACGCAAAATCATTGAAACTTTCGCCTGTTACTTCAACAGCTTTCAGCCAGTCATATCCGGCGGTAACTTTTGAAATCAAATCCCCTATACCTGAATAAATACAAGATTTCGGACTTGTCTGTACAGCCTCAATATCCACAATAACGCCATAAGGAATTTTTGCGGTAACGGTTTTTCTTTTTCCATCAACAAGCAGGGAAGAGTTTGGGCTGCAAAACCCGTCATTTGACGTGGATGTGGGAATACTCACAAACGGAAGAGCAAGCACATGCGCGCAGTACTTGCTGTAATCAAGAGCTTTCCCGCCCCCGATACCCACAAGGACATCCACTGACTTTGGTATTTTAAAAGCGTTATGGATTATGTTTTCAATGTTAATGTCTGAAATTACGTCCCTATGCATAACGTTTATGCCTGAAGATTCAAGGCTTGAGTATATTTTTTCCCCGAAAAGCTCTTCTATACCTTCGCTTAGAAAGATGGCGATATTTGTAAACTCTTTTTCTTTAAGATATTTGCCGACCCTGTTAAGTTCTCCTTTAGATATCTTAAGGATAGACGGGATTAGTATCTGTTTTTGGCAAAATTTCATCATTGTTTACAATCCTTTAAATACTCCAGCACGCTGCAATATGAGTCCAATTCCTGCGCCTTAATCCCATTTTTTCTACAAAGTTCCATGAGTATACCTCTTGCAAAAACAACGTCAGCATGCCTTGCCGCAGCTAAGTCAGGAGTCCCGTCACCCGCAAAAACCACATGTTTGCCCTGATTTTTAAGGTATTTGACCACATTTCCTTTGTCCACACCGTAATTGTAGGAATAAAAAGGCGAATCTTCCTCTAATTTAAACATCTCAAGTCCTGTTTTCTGACTATAAGCGCTTGTGTTGGAAATTATATGTATATTGTCCTGTACTCCAAGGTAATCCAGGATGAATTTTATGTAGTAATCAGCGCCAGCACTGACTATGTAAATACTTATATTATTCTCTTTGCAATAGTTTACGGTATTTACAAAGCACTCTTCAACTGGCAATTCAAGAATAAGCTCATGTAATTCCTCTTTTTCCAGGTGAATTTTTTGGAAAATCCTGTTTAAGCCTTCGAAATGGGTAATTTTGCCGGTTTGGTAGTCATTCCAAGGAGCAAGATCCTTTTCTTCCAACAGTTCATCAATTACATGATAAAAAAAGTCTTTTTTTGTTATAGTTCCGTCAAAATCAGTGACAAGAACGGTATTCATTTTCTGCATGGAACCTGCATTAAGTCTATTTCCAGTCCTTCGTAAGCTATGACTGTATTAAGGAAAGATTTTTTTGCTTTTTCTTCCATTCTTTTTACAGCATCATCATCATAACCTGGATCAAGATGGAAAAGCACTAACTGCTTTACATTAGTGAGTTTTGCCTGTTCAATTGCCATTTCAGGCGTACTATGCCCGTGTCCTTGTTTGGGAGTGATGGGTGAGACATAATCTTCTATAGTAAATTGTGAATCGTGTATCAGCAAATCAGCGTTTCTTGCAAATGTAGTAAATTTGCTGTCACTTCCAACATAGCTTTCTTTGTCCGTGGCGTACACCAGAGACTTTCCATTGCAGCTTATTTTATAAATCATTACCCCATCTTTAGGATGAGCGTAGCTTTTTGAACAACTTATTACAATTGTGTCTTCTTCTACTTCTAATTCCTTCTCAGTATTTAATCTTACTACTTCCGGGTCTTTTTTATCAGGGTAAATAACTATTACTTCTGATTCATGGATATTTTTTATTGTCAGTTTTGCAGACATTTCCTGTAGTTCTACAGGGAATATAAAATCAAAAATTGTTTCGGAAAGCATTTGCTCAAAGTCCCTGTTTCTTGACCTTAAGCCAAATATATGAATATTGCTGCTTCTAATATAAGCTGGTTTAAAGAAAGGTAGCCCCTGAAGATGATCAAGGTGAGCATGGCTGAATAGGATAACAGCTTCAATAGGTTTTCTGCTTTCAACATCAGTCCCACTGGTAATATAATCCCGGACAAGGTCGTTTCCCAGGTTTATAATGCCTGTTCCGCCATCAAGAACTATATATCTGCCATTAACCTGCACTTCGACGCAAGAAGTGTTTCCGCCATATATTACCTGGTTTTTTGAACAGACAGGATGGCTTCCCCTTACTCCTCGGAATTTTATTTTAAATTCTCTGTCCTTTTTTAACATTGTTTTATTATAAGTTAATTTTTAATTTATTGTAAATATAAATATTTTTTGTTGGTTTTGCTGGGCGCTGGCTTCGCCAGCGCCCAGCAAAAGGTTGTGGGGTGCCGAAGGCACCCCACAACCAGATAATTAATATTTTTTATTAACAAGATATTTATATATTTTAAAAATTTTTTAAAATGTCGAGGAAGGGACTTGAACCCTTATGGATTGCTCCACACGGCCCTCAACCGTGCGCGTCTACCAATTCCGCCACCCCGACATATGGGTGTTTAAATATAATAATTTAATTAAATTTTCCTGTCAAACTGTCGATTATTATTAGTATGATTAAGTTATCAAAGAAAAAAGGTATAGCCCTTCCTGAATATGTCTTAATATTAGCATTCTTCTCAATTGTGCTGGGATTTACGATTTTACAGATGAATCCCGACATACTCAGAAAATATTTTGAAAATTCTATTAGTGGAGACGCTGTAACCGATACAAACGGGACTCTTACACTGCCGGTTATGGGTGAGCAGTAATTGTAAATGTTTTAATTTTTTCGTAAATGCTTCCTTTTGGGGATAGGGTACTGCTAAGTAAGACAATTTCCTTAAAATTTATGGTTTTTTCCTTAAATATCAGACGTTCTGGCATAATAACGGGGCTTTTAAGTCTCTGCCTGGTCTTAAACCTTGCAATAGTAATATGAGGCTTGAATTTTCCAGGATTAAAGGCATTATATAATTTTGTCGCCTCGCCGTTTGTATCATCTCCTGCAAGAACCAGCAGTCGTGGAAATTTAGCATTAGGCCATATCTCAAAACGGTTGAAATTTATTGATATTTCTTTAATTTTAGACGTAATTTTTTCAACATTGTCTAATATTCCCAGCACACGATCCGGGTCTGTATCCCCGAAAAATTTCCATGTTAAATGCAGGTTCTCCTTATTAACAAAACGTACAGGGCAGGCAAACTCAGCGTTGATGCTTTCGAGTTCAACAAAGGAGCCGATAAATAATCTTATTTTTCCATCTTTAGCCACAAGGTTTTTAATTCATTTGGTTTAAACGTAACTTCCTCATTAATATTATACAATTTTGAAGTCGGCTCTTCCAGGGAATTAGTTTCCATAAATTCCGCATTAAATCCTGCATTCTGAGGCTTATCTGAAATATTCAACGCTCTTAGTATTATTCCTTGCCCTTTTTCGGAAAATTTAACAGCATAGATTAAGATATTTGGATTATTTATAGTTAAAAAGTTTCGTGATTCAGCCTGGCCAAATTTAACTTGTCCAAAGGCAGCCAGCGTGCTCCCCATAAACTCATCCGCTTCCTTAAACAATTCCTGCGGCGAATCTACATTACAAATGGCATATCTGACCGTCTGCCTGCCTAAACACTGCGCACCCGGAGTTTCAAGAGGCGGGCCTGCCGGGAAATTCCTTGTGCCAAATGATATTTTAGATAATTTACCTGTAGCTCTTAATATTGTTATAAACAGGGAATTTCCACTTACTCCATACTCGTGCAGCCCCTCTGTAATTATGCCCAGCCCCTGCGCAAACACAAACCTCTGCATTGGTGCGGTATTTGTTTTTAATTCCTGCCCTTTTGCAGCGGGCATGTGATCTTCTATCCTGTAATCAGGATCAAATTGCCTTTTTATCAGCCCAAAAGTGTTTTCTGCCACTGTTTCATATATTTTTTCAGGAAGATTAAATTTAACCTGCATTATGTGATCTTTTGTAGTATTTTCCCAGCTTGTTACGAATTCTATTCGTTTTGAGCCGGATGTAGTGATTATATCAGTTGTAATGTTTGTGTTTAACCTGTAATGAACTCTTGTTATATTCCTTAAATCGCCTTTTTCAATTACTTCTGTCTTTAAAATTTCAGCTATTCTCGGTTTTTCATTTTTCACAGGACAATAATTATAAGTGTCACCGACATCCGTCCTGTCGGTAATTATGTGCTTATTGATGATATCTTCGGTGATTTCCATAGGTTTTGGGGCTTTAACAGGCTGCACGCACTTTACTGAAAAAGACGGAATGTCCTCAACATACACCAAATGTTCCTTAACTTCCTGCATATCCTCGCTCATAGGTGCCCTTTTTATATCTAGGAGTATTTCACGAGGGAATACATCCTGTTTTATCTTTACCACACCGGTAAAGGGATAATTTGACAGGTTATACACAACTACATTACCTGTATCCTTATTTTCAACAGGCATACAGCGTTCAATCAAGGCGTTACATATCTGATCGACCTGCTTGAACCTTGAAACATTCTCCTCATGCACTTCATCCACTGAGCACCCGCATATACTGTCATGGGGATGGTTTTTCAAAAGCAGTTTCCACGCATAATCAAGTTCATTTTTTCTCTTTTTGTCTAAATTTGTGCCTAAAAATGCCTGCAATGGTTCTGCAATTCTTGAGAGTTTCCACGTAGAAACCGCATTATGCTGTTTTAAATACATCCTTGTGGATAAAGTACCGGGCAGGATGGGATTTCTGGAATTATCACGCAGCTCGCCCTTAACTGTTTCAAGCTTATCCCTGAATTTTTCCAGGTTTTTAAAATATTCATAAACGTTTTTATTACATGATGGCCCTTTTACAAAAATATGATCCCCGCCCACAGGCAAAAGGATTTTGTCAGAAACAGAGTGTTCCTTTATCTTTTCAATAAACTCCTCAAAGTTTTCATTTATAAAATACCCTTCTGTAAGGTATGTAGCTAAAACAGACGAGCTATCACCGGATTCCCAAATAAATTCTGACTTCTTATTTCCTACACCCCGCCATACAAGAGCGTTTTTAATATTGAACGAAGCCAGAATTCGCGGTATTTCAGAATTATGCCCGAATGAGTCCGGCAAATAGCCAAAAAAATCCTTAGCGCTATATTTTTTAGCCTGAGTAATACCAATTAACAAGTTCCTTATCAGGCTTTCGCCAGAGACCAGGAATTCATCTGCCAGAACATACCACGGCCCGACAAACAGTCTTTTATTTTTAATAAAATCTCGTATAATAGGTTCTTTTTCAGGATATATCTCAAAATAATCCTCTAAAACCACGGTCTGGCCGTCTAGATAAAAGTATTCCAGACTGCCTTTTTGTAATTCCTCTATTATCTGATTCATAACGTCGATCAGCCTGATCCTGAAATCCTGAAAAGGCTTGTACCACTCTCTATCCCAGTGTGTATGCCGAAAAGTTATTACTTCCACTATTTATCTCCAAATTTTATTATATTTGTTTTATGCCCATCTGTAACTACCTTGATTGCATAATCTTTATCAGTCCTGAAAATTTGTGATTTAAACTCTCTAAGCAGTGAAATAGTTTCAAAATCAGGATGACCCCACTGATATCCTTTCCTGCCAACAGAAATAACCGATATTTCAGGATTAATATATTGAAGAAATTCTTCACTAATCGCATCTTCACTGCCATGGTGCCCGACTTTCAGCAGAGTTACAGGATTTTTAACTGTATCATCTATTTTATCCAGTGAATCAGCCTCGCAGTCTGCCATCAATAAAGCTGAGAAATCCTTATAAACAATGTAAAGCATTATACTGTCTTCATTATTACTGTGATCATCGATATGATCAGGCCTTATAGCTGTGATTGTCAGGTCATTGCCCGAAAATACAGTATCATTATCGGTCAGTATAACGGTTCGCAGGTGGTTTTGTTCAATGTAATTCTCTATTGATCTGTAAGTTTTTGTTTTGTTCTCTACCCCATTATGATAAATAGTATGGGGTTTTGTTGTCTTTAATATGTCAATTGTACCGCCTATGTGGTCGCTGTCAGGGTGTGTCAAAACTAGCGCATCAAGGCTGCTAATACCTTTGTCTTTTAAATAAGGCGTTACTGCGGTTTTTGCAGGACAATACCAGCCGGGTGGACCTGTATCTACAAGTATGTGCCTATTATCAGGCGTACTTATAAGGATAGAGTCGCCTTCTCCCACGTCAAAAAATACAAATTCAAGATTATTGTTGAAATTTCCTTTAAATAAAAAGAATATTATGACTAAAAACGCTATAATTGCCTGTTTTCTTGCAAAAACAAGCAAAATTAACATGATATAAAAGGCAATAACCGCAGGTACTTGAGGAGTAGAGGGATATTGCAGTGCGCCGGGCAATTCAGATGTGAATTTTGAAACAGCTAAAAGCAGAAATATAAATGGTTCTGCTATTTTATCAGCAATAAAACATATTTTCTCACCTATAACAGGTATTAATGCAAAAACACTGCCTAAAAAACCCGCAAAGCTTATTATTCCTACGAACGGCATAACTGCTATATTTGCCAGCACTGAATATACAGCGAAGTTATTAAAGTGAAAGATTTGTATCGGTGATGCAAATAATTGCGCAACAATTGGGATAATCAAAGCGCCAGATAGGTATTCAGGCACAGGCTTGAGCTTTTCAATAAATACAGGAACAGCAATTAAAAGGCCTAAAGTCACAATAAATGAAAGCTGAAATCCAACATTTGCCAGCATAAATGGGTTAAATAACAGCATTAAGACGCACACCATAACAAGAAGAGTAGCGTTATCAGCCTTTCTGTCAAATAATTTACCTATGAGCAGGAATTCAAGCATTAACGCTGCCCTTGTTACAGAAGGAGGAAGTCCTGTCATCAGAGAATAAAGCGCAACAAGCAGCATCCCAACTATTATAGTAATTCTAAAACTAAGTCGAACTTTTGAAGCAAAAAAGTACCAGATCCCGAAAATAATGCCCACATTCATTCCAGATGCCGCAAGAAGATGCAGCAGGCCTGATTTTATAAACTCATCTTCTATCTCCTGCGGTGCCGGTACTGCATAATCACCAAAAACCATGCCCCCTAATACCTCTAACTTAGGAGATTTCAGGTTTTTTGCGTGAATATCCATTATTTTATTTCTTATATCAAGACTGCCGGAGGGTTTGATTATTTCCCAATTTTTATAGCCAACGTGTGTAAGAGTGAAAATCCCATTGTTTCTCAGGTATTTCCCGTAGTCAAACTGTCCCCAATTCGTGGCTTTATACGGGCGTTTTACAGAGCCTTTAATCTTAATAATGTCGCCTATCCTGATAGACTCGAATTTTCTTTTATAATCATAAATAGTAACAAGGGTTTTACTTTTACCGGACTGAAAATAAAATTTCGTTTTATTTTTTAAGTCGGTTCTGGGTTCGCTTACTACACGCCCGGTTAATTCCAGCTTTGCCGGCGCCTTTCTGTACAAGGCATCAGGCTTGGGCATCCTGTAATCGGCATATAATATTGATGTTCCAAACACCGCAATACATAAAATCAAAAGCAATGGGGAAGCCAGCTTTTTAAACCCTAAAAAAAACAATAAAATCAGGAATGTTGCCAACAGGTAGATATTAAAATCCAGCAGATAATATGCTGTACCTGCTATAAATGCAGAACTTATAACAAGAGTTTTTTGAGGTTTTGTTAATCCTGTTTCCATAAATTGTCATGCTGAACTTGTTTCAGCATCTTTCCAGCTATCATCATAAAGCAAATTATAGCATACGATTGTTTATTTATTAGACCCTGAAACAAGTTCAGGGTGACGGTGGGATTTTTTCCCTTAAAAAATCAAAGAGTTCTTTATCAAGAGTTATTAAATGGATACTAAGCCATTTATTCATTATAGAATGCAAATGCAGGATTTCTTGAACTTCAGGCTGGAATATTTCAACCCTTTCATTGTAGTGTTGCCTTAGCTGCTTATATGTAGTTTTAAAAAAATTGTGGCTATTTTTTAATTCCTTGATCCTGGGGAAATTATACTTTTCTGCATAGTCCTCTTCTAATTTAAAATGTTCAGTTTCATAAAAATCAAACGCATTCAGTAATTCCTGTATTCTACCCTCAGCTTTATTATCTTCAATAGCCCAATAAATTTTATTAAGGGTATTAATTATATCCTTATGTTGCCGGTCAATTTCTTCTATGCCAGATTCATATTCAGTGCGCCATTGAACAAGGCCTATAGGTTCCATAAAAATTATTCCTTCAATTTTTCTCTTAAAAAGTCAAAGAGCTCTTTATCAAGAGTAACCAGGTGATAACCAAGCCATTCCCTCATTACACTATGGAGATGAAAAATATATGGGATCCGTGATATACATTCTTTTTCACTGCCTTTGTGTATAAATTGCAAATGTTTATATGTAGATCTTAAATATTCATGACTTTCCTTTAATTCAATAATTTTGGGGAAATCATACTTTTCAGCATAATTTTCTTCTGTATTAAGATGGATTGTTACATAAAAATCGAAGGCATCTAATAATTCAGACAATTTGCCTTGAAATTCTCTATTTTCAATAGCAAAATAAATTTCATTAAGAGTATTAATTATATCTTTATGCTGCTGATCAATTTCTTCTATGCCGGATTCATATTCTTTCTGCCATTCAATAGTTCCTATAGGTTCCATATTAAATCCCAAAATAAATTAAGCTCGTTTTAGTTTATAACGAGCTTAATTTATTTAAATTGGTTACTTTTCTATTTCTTTAAGGTTATTTAGATTTCTTCAGCAACTTCTGCAACTTCTGCTTCTTCTGTCACTACCTGCTCTTTAATTATTTCAGAAGCAACCACAACAACCGGTAACTTGGCGGAAACCTTTGAAGTAAGCTTTATTAGCATACTGTATTCGCCAAGAGCATTTATCGGGTTGTTTAATGAAATATTTCTTCTGTCAACTTCTATGCCCGTCTTTTCTTTAATTTCATCAGCCAGCCTGCGTGTGGTAATAGCTCCGTACAACTTTCCGCTTTCTCCAGCTTTTGCCTGGATTTCCAGTTTTTCAAGGCTTTTAATTTTTTCTGCTTTTTCAAGAGATTCGTTGTGTAATTTTTCAGCCTTTGCCTTAATTCCTGCAAGGTTCTTTTCCCTATTTTTCATTGCGCCTTCTGTTGCTAATTCAGCCATGTCCTTCGGCAAAAGAAAATTTCTTGCAAAACCACTTTTAACCTCAACTATATCGCCGGACTCTCCGAGGGATTGGACATCCTTTTTTAAAATTAATTTCATATATTCGTTCCTCCTGAATTATTTATTATGATAAGATTTAAACATGAAAATATTAATTTTGCATGGTCCAAATCTTAATCTTCTTGGAAAACGTGAGCCGGATAAATACGGAACAAAGACTCTTCCTGAAATAAACGCCCTTTTGGCGGGATTAGCGCAGGAATTAAAAGTTGAAATCGAAATTCATCAATCTAATTCTGAGAGCTTTATCGTAGAAAAAATACAGGGCAGCCTGGATAAGTTTGATGGAATACTTATAAACCCTGCCGCATACACCCACACCAGCGTTGCAGTAAGAGATGCCATTGCTGCTGTTAATAAACCCTGCGTTGAGGTTCATCTTTCTAATATTCATGCAAGGGAAGAATTCAGGCATACTTCACTTATTGCACCGGTTTGTATTGGCCAGATAAGCGGATTTGGTTATAATAGTTATCTTTTAGGGCTCAGGGCGTTGGTTGAACATTTAAAATAGCCATTTTTGCCTTTGAAAAAATAAAATTGTTATTAACGATAGTAAAAGCATTAAAAATAAAATTAAATAAAACCCGGAATCTAAACCAATTAATGGCATTTTAGCAAAATTCATGCCAAATATGCCTGCCATCAAAGATGCGGGAAATAAGGTTGCAGAAATTATTGTCAAAAATTTAACAAGGCTGTTGAGTTTTTGGGTAGAAAGCCCGACATATATATTTAAAAGGCCGGCTATATACTCTTTTTGATTGTCAATTTTCCATAAAACCCTGTCTAAATGATCATAGACATCTTTAAAATATATTATTTTACCTGGATTACTTATTTTAATTGTGCCAGAGCTGAGATTATAAAACATTTCTTTCTGAATTAATGTGCTTCTCCTTAGAATTATCAGGTTTTTTCTTAAGATGTTAACATTCTGCAAAATTTCCCTGGACTCGTGTTTTTCAAATAACAAATCTTCTATTTCATCAACTTTTGTCGTGTAACTGTCAATTATGGAAATGTAATCATCCACTATCCTGTCTGCAATTGAATGAAGTACATCAATAGGGTCTTTAAAATCCTCTTGTTGTGCCTCAAGAGCCTTTTTAACGGCGGTGATTTCTTTGATTTCAGTATGCCTATAAGTTATAACAAAATCTTTGCCTGTAATTATACAAATTTTGTTATAATCAAGCTCCTGATCCTCCCTCTCATAAAGTTTTGAAATAATGAAAAAGGTATAGTTTTCGTGTTCATCAACTTTAGGATAGTGTTTCTTTGCTACACAGTCCTCCAGTACAAGGAAATGTATTTTAAAAACACATTTCAGGATGGACATTTCCTCGGAATTCGGCCACACATCCGGCGGGTTCTCGAAGTCAACCCAAACAAAACAAGATGAATCTCCAAGAGCATCCTTAATACTACTTATGTCAATGTGTTCTACTTTTAAAGTATCTTTAGCTATTTTATATGCTTGCAGCATGTTCGTTTTCTGTCCTCATATAAACAGTTCTTTGAGGGAAAGGAATTTCAATATTTAATTCGTCGAACTTCAATTTCAGCCTGCGATTAAACTCCCGACCAACAGCCCATTGTTTGATTGGCCTTGTTTTTGTTCTTGCTTTTATGATGACAGCAGAATCGTCGAATTTATCCAATCCGAATATTTCAATGGGTTCCAGAATATTGTGCTTGAAATTTTCATCCTGCCTTAATTCTTCATCAACCCGTTTTATTACATCTATTACTTTGTCAACATTTTCCCTGTATGAAACACCTATATCAAATACATAGAAGGAATAATCCCTGGTCATATTAGTCACTATATCTATTTTCCCGTTGTTTATATAATGTACGTTCCCGGAAATATCCCTAAGTACTACCATTTTCAAATCTATTTTTTCTACAACCCCTTCTTTACCTGCAATTTGAACCACATCTCCAACCCGGATCTGATCTTCTACCAGGATTATAAAGCCTGAGATAATATTTTCTATTAACTGCTTCGCGCCAAAGCCTACTGAAATACCAAGGACTCCTGCAGTCGCTAGTATAGGTCCGATTTCTATCCCTAGTTTAGCCAAAATTATTGTGAATCCTACTGCCAGAATCACTATATTTGCCATTGATTTTAGGATTAAATTTAGTGTATTTGCCCTTTTTTCAAACTCTGCGTCATTTTTAGCTTTTATAAGATTGTTAAAGTATTTATCAATAATTACATCAATGATTTTTAATAGAATTAGACTTGTTATAACGATAAATAGAACAGGAATACCTGTTTTTATAGTCCATTGACTTAGGGCTGATAGATAAGGCTGCATATTTTACTCCTCCAGTGTTTTAGTTTGTGTCATGCCGAACTTGTTTCGGCATCTTTCCATGTATCAACATCCTGCTATTTTTGAGCTTTGACCTACCATTGCTAGTTGGCAAGACCCTGAAACAAGTTCAGGGTGACGATTTTACTCAAAGTACAATTCCAATGCCTCGGTTAAATTTTGAACAGCTTCATCTATAGTCGCTCCAAAACTTGAAACATCTACATTCAAGCATTGGGATACATAATGGTCATTTTCTTTATACACAATATATTTTATGTTTTTCATAATAATCGCCTTAGTATTTATCATTTAATTATAACATATTAACTACAAAACCTCAGATACAGGGTCCCTGTTTATACAATCCATCGCCATACTTGCTGTCTTTGACAGCTCAACATCAACCCCTGAAATAATAGTTAGCTGCCGCAGCAGATCAATTGTTCTCTTAAATATTCTTACCACATCCCCTTCATCAATTTCACTGCCTGAAAGCAACTCTTCCCAGTCCATTCCGCCAGCCCACTGCTCTATAAATGCGGAATAGTCAGGATTAAGGTTAATTGGCACACTTACATTGCAATCTTGCTGAACTTTCCAGATTTGTTTCATTAAATCATGAGCATCATATAAAGCCTTTCGTACAGACTTACTAACCTTGAATTTTTGATAAAATGAAGTTCTTGACTCCTCAGTAGCCACAGCACACAATATAGCCGCAAGTTCTGCATGAGATAATCCTTTTAAAAACCCTTTGGTTAGAAGTTCTACAAAGAAAATTTCATTTTCAGTTCTTGCAGCAGCAGTCATTAAGCCTTTATTTGTAGGATAATTATCCTCTATATGGCCTGTTATCTGGGCTACCTTCATCAAATTCAAGAACTGCCGCCAGTAGACATCCTTTTCATACTCTATTGTTTCCTGGATTCTTCGGTATTTTTTCTCAAACCGGGGCAATATTTCCAGGCTTTTTAAGTGTTTTCTGTATGCTTTACAAACATAACATTTGGATTTTTTTAATTGGCCTTCAAATTCTCTTGTTTTCTGTTCATATTCCTGCGCTTCCGGCGAACCTTGTTGTTTCAAGGCTTTTGCAGTTTTTCTATACTGTATATGCAGGTTTTTCAGTTTATTAAATTCTTTTATATCATCTTCTTTTAGTTTATACGGGCAATTATAATTTTTAATTTCATCAATAAGGTTATGTATTCTTTCAAATTCCGTATGAAGCGGTCTTAATCTTTCAACAGAAGTGTGATATCCAAAGCTCTTTAGTATAAGTTCCCTTGCTTCTTCAACCGAAAACTTTTGCAGCAGGTTCATAACCATTGAGTACCCGGGTGTAAACCTGCTTTCCAACGGATTTGCCGCAGAGGAAGCAAGTTCTGCAATTTCTTCAGGAGGGTGGAAAGGATCACCTATAGTTACCACATACCCCACCTCATCCATTCCCCGCCTGCCAGCACGGCCTGACATCTGCAGGTATTCACTGGGAGTAAGTATCCTGTGCCCCTCGTCTGATTTCTTGCTTATAGAGCTGATTATGGTTGTTCTTGCAGGCATATTTATGCCCGCTGCGAGGGTCTCTGTAGCAAAGACAGCCTTTATAAGTCCCTGTTGGAAAAGTTTTTCAATTAAACCTTTCCACCCTGGCAACAATCCTGCGTGATGCGCTGCTACGCCATGGTACAGGTATTCCAATTGTTTGTGCTTTGCCAGGTATGGATTTTCAACTATATATTCGTCAATTATCTGGTTTAGTCTTCTTTCCTCGAATTTGTTCAATAAATTCAGGTTTATACAGTCCTCCGCATTTTTATTACATCTTTTCCTGCTGAATGTGAAGTAAATTGCCGGCAGCATATCCTTATCATTAAGGACTTTTATAAGTTTTACATGTAATTTTTCTTCTTTTCCAAGCCTTCTTTCGAACCTTCTGGTTCTTCTTTCAGGCCGGATACTTTTATTTAGGGTTCCATTAGGTGTAAAAAGCGGCAGGATTCTATTTTCATACGACTCTGCAAAATAAAAAAATCTTAATGGCACTGGCCTGAAATCGCTATTTACAAGCTCAGTTTTACCATGTACTTCATTTATCCAGTTTGTAAGCTCCTGCGCATTTGCAATAGTAGCAGAAAGAGCCACAATCTTAACGTAATTAGGGCAGTAAATTATACTCTCTTCCCATACAGTACCTCGCTGTTCGTCATTCATGTAGTGGACTTCATCAAGTACTACGTAGTTTACATTCTTTAAATTTTCCTCTATCTTGCCAAGGGTGGTGCCATAAAGCATATTCCTGAACACTTCTGTCGTCATAACAACAATCTGAGCATCCCTGCAAATGGAAATATCCCCGGTTAAAAGTCCAACCTTGTCTTCCCCATATAAAGTAGAAAAATCATGAAACTTTTGATTACTCAATGCCTTAAGCGGGGTTGTATAAAATAGCCTTTTACCTTGCTCAAGAGCACGCATAATGGCGTACTCAGCGATAACAGTTTTCCCTGCGCCGGTAGGTGCGCATACCACCACGCTTTTACCATCATTTATATGCTTAATTGCCTCGATCTGGAACTCGTCGAGCTGAAAGCTAAATCCGTAATTATCCTGCTTTATGTCTTTCATATAATGTATAGAATAGCAGAATAAGCCGAAAGGTCAAAACTAACCATTAATGTAATTGCAAATACAATAGAAATCCCTCATATATGTAACTATTCAAAAATGAGGGACTTTTTATGAGAAAACTTTTGATTATGATGTTCGTTTTTTTGCTTCCTGTATGTGTATTTGCAGCAACATACCAGAAAACAATAGCTAACTTGCACAAAGCAATGCAGGGCGAAGCAAACGCAAGCCACCGCTATCAGCTTTATGCCCAGAAAGCTGAAAGTGAAGGCTATCCTCAAATAGCCAAATTGTTTAAAGCTATCTCAATGTCCGAATCTATTCACCTTAAAAATCACACAGCAGCATTAAATGCGCTCGGCGGCAAGCCAGAAACAATCAAATATGTAGAAGTCCAGGTCGGCACAACCAGGGAAAATCTTTCGCAACCAATTAAAGGTGAGGCAACTGAAGCTGAAAAAATGTATCCTCAATATTTAGAACAGGCGCAATGGGAAAATGCAGAACCGGCAGTTCAATCTTTTACCCACGCATTATACGCTGAAATGGAGCATGAACAGCTTTTAAAAGATGCCCTGGCTAACTTTGGGAATAATAAAGAGATGGATTATTGTGTAAGTAGTATTAGCGGCGATACAAAAGCTATTTTACCGAACCAGCAATGCCCTATTGAATCTGATAAATTAGAACGCTATGCCAGGATAAGCAAATAAGTATGCTAAAAAAGTGAACGGGATGGATTAAGAAATAATCCATCCCGCTAGTCTTTGCGCTAAATATTAATTTTTATTTTGTTGTTTTACAATTTTTGCAACAATCTTTTCCTTTTGGGCAGCATTGTTCACATTCTGGACATTGTGCACAACCTTTTTCCTGGCAAACTTCGCAGCTTATACAATGTTCTTTACATTTTTCACAACAAGTTTCTGCACAGTTTACACATTTTGTGCATTTTGCGCAATTACCAACTACAGGGCAGGCAGCAAAACTTTCGCTACTCATAAAAATCCCTAAAGCTACAACAATAATTAACACTAAAGTAATTAATAAAGATTTATGTTTCATGCGCTATCCTTTCTTTGAATTTTTAATGATATTTCCCATTAAGAGGATTATGGCGCATGTTTTTATATTTGTCTATATAAAGATAAAATTATTTTATATTGCCTAAATATATGTATTTGAGTCCAGCCTGTTTGCCAAGTTCTTCAGCTTTCTTCAGTGTTTCGATTGGCGTGGGTTCGATATTATCAAGCTTGTAATTCGGGAAAAACCTTGTTACATGCCAGGGAGTATCTTTGCCAAGGTTTTCAGCAATCCATTCTGCAAGGTTTTTTAGATTTTCTTCGCTGTCATTTTTTGTAGGGATAATGTTTGTTACGGCTTCTATGTGCATGCCAAGTTCTTTTGCGTGTCTTGCTGTTTCAAAAACGCCTTTGCCACTCTTAATCCCGCTTATTTCTCGGTAAAATTCATCATCAAAGCTTTTTAAATCAACTCTGAACACATCCAGATATGGCGCAATTAAATCTAAAGCCTCAATCGTCATAAATCCATTTGTTACATACGCAGTATAAAGACCCTTTTCTTTAGCCAGCTTTGCTGAATCTATTGTGTATTCAAGCCAGATAGCAGGCTCATTATATGTCCAGCATACGCCTTCGCATTTATGTTCTATAGCAAGCTCGATCATTTTTTCAGGGGGCAAGCAATAACCCTTATTTTCCTGCATATCTTGAGATATATGCCAGTTCTGACAGTGCTTGCATTGAAAATTGCAGCCCCATCCGCCCACTGAAAACACCTTTGTTCCCGGATGGAATTGATACAGCGGTTTCTTCTCAATCGGGTCAACTGCAATGGATGATGCCATGGCGTAGGTATTCAAAACCATCTCACCGTCAACGTTCTTTCTGGACAAACAGCGTGAGACCTTGCCCGGTGCAATTATGCAGCGATTGTAGCAGATGTTGCATTGGACGTTGTTGTTATCTAGTTTTTTATATAGTAGTGGTTGCATATTTTATTTTTATTCCCTTTTGTAGGGTGCGCTATTGCGCACCATCAATTCATTTATAACGGTGCGCAATAGCGCACCCTACGGTTTAATCTAAATCTTCGAAATGTTCTGTGTCATCAAAACACTTGTATTCATCAATATAATAGCCCATATCTGCAAATTTTTGGAATGAAGAAAATTCCCAATCCTTTACGTTTTTTGTGTAGCCGTGCTTAACAGGGTTGTAATGAATATAATTCAGATATTTATATAGCTCTTCTTCATCTCTGATTGTATGCTCATAGTATCTTCTCTGCCAGATGCCCTTTTCTCGTCTATGAAAATTACTTTCCGACATTAATTCAAAAACAGGCTCCATGTGTCTTGAAAAATGCCATTTTATAGAAGCAATTACGCTGGGATATTGATGAACTATTTCAGGAAAAAGAATCATATGCACATGATCAGGTAAAATAACAATGCCATAAATTTCAAAATTATACTTTTTCTTTACTGTTTTAAAGCTATTCCTCAAAAGCTCGATATTATCGATTAAAATAAGATTACGACATTTTGTAACCATAGTTATAAAAATATAATGGTCAGGTAAAAAGATTCTTTTATAATTAGACATATTCTAATTTAACCATATTCCTGTAGGGTGCGCTATTGCGCACCGGCGTAAAGTTTAAGATTAAATTCCCGGTGCGCAATAGCGCACCCTTAATGTGTGTTGTAAAATCTTACGACTATCTCCTCCAGCCACTGCCGCCCTCTTAAAAAACTCTCCCAGTCTATTTTTTCATCGCTGGAATGTATGTTTTCAAGGTCTGCAAGACCAACAATAACAGGGCTGAACTGCTCATTGTTACTGTTCTTCTTTTCATTGGCCAGAACGTGGGTTTCCGCACCTGCATGAAATGACGCAGGGCAACATTTTATGTTCAATTTTTGCGCAGCTTGAACAATTATACTTGGTAGGAAATCGTCGTTACTTCTTACAAAAGGCATTAAATGTGGCTCAACTTCCATATCAATATTGATTAAACCATTATATTTACTGTTTATTTCCTGTATTATTTTCTGTATTTTTCCTAAAAGCTCCTGCTCATTGTCAGGCTCAGAACTTCTTAAAGAATAGGAAACCTCTGCATTACTTGCTATAACATTCAAAAAACCTGTTTCAACCTCTCCACCAGTACATAAGCCTGCATTTATTGAGGTTATAGTTCCTTTAGAATCAGATTTATACACTCCCTGCGGAATCTGTGACATAACCTCTGCCAGCACTTTAATTGCGCTGATCCTGTCAGTTTCATGTATGTTTATGCCGGAATGCCCGCCTTTTCCTCCATGGACTTTTATATGAATATTAGTAAACCCTGCACCTTCAATATCCAGCTCGCCCAAATGTCCACCATCAGCTATTATTGCATATTTAGATTGTAGTTTTGATGTATCAAGGTTGCGGATGCCTGACATTCCCTTTTCTTCATCCCGGGTAAATGTTATTTCAATCGGGCCATGGTCAATATTTTCAAGACTAATAGCAAGGTCAATTATAGCAGCCACGCCTGCCTTGTTGTCCGATCCCAAAGTGCGGGTTTTATCGGTTTCTATGTATTTGCCATCCTCTGATAGTCTAATATTTACCGGCTTTGAATCCCCCACAACATCCATGTGAGCTGATAAAAGGATAGGTGATCCTGTCCCAGGTATACGCGCAATTACGTTTTTATAGTCATCATATTCAGCAAAAATATTATTTTCTTTAAAAATTACCATTATCTTTTCTGCTAACTCTGCTTCTCCCAGGCTTGGTGAGGGGATTTCGCACAAATGCACAAATAAATCTATTAATTTATATTTTTTTCTCAATTCTTCAAGTTTCATATTTTATAGTATAACCTAAGCTTAAATATAATATCTAAATGAGGTGGGAAGGCTCGCCGGTTAACACCGGATACTTAAGGACTAAATCAAAGCAAAGTATTGCTAATGATTGCGCGTTAGCGCCG
>MFRL01000070.1 GCA_001784565.1 Candidatus Melainabacteria bacterium GWF2_37_15 | reverse complement strand
ACTAAAACAAACGCAAGAACAAGACGCGGCAAAAAAGGCGGCCCAATCGCAGGTAAGAAAAAGACTACAAAATAAAATTAATCAAGGAGAATAAATTTTAATATGGCAAAACCTAAGACAAGAGGCAAAAAGAAAGAAAAAAAGAATGTATACCAGGGACGGGTACACATTCAATCAACTTTTAACAATACCATAGTAACTTCAACCGATATGCTGGGTAATTCAGTCGCATGGGCGAGTGCTGGCAGCAGTGGTTTTAAAGGCGCAAGAAAAGGAACACCTTTCGCAGCACAATCCGCAGCGGAATCTGTAGCCAAAAAATCAATTGAACAAGGAATGAAGACTGTTGAAGTATATGTTAAAGGCCCAGGATCAGGAAGAGAAACAGCAATAAGGTCGCTTCAGTCAGCAGGGCTAGAAATTACTTTAATTAAAGATGTGACTCCAATCCCGCACAATGGTTGCAGGCCACCTAAGAAAAGAAGGGTATAATTATGGCACGATATAGAGAATCAGTATGTAAAATATGTAGAAATGAAGGCAAAAAGCTATTCTTAAAAGGCAGTAGATGCTATTCAGCTAAATGTTCTGTTGGCAAAAGACCATACGGGTCAGGTCAGCATGGCCAGTCAAGAAAGAAATTATCAGAATATGCCCTCCATTTAAGGGAAAAACAAAAAGTTCGCCATTCATACATGGTTTCTGAAAAACAATTTTCAAAATTGTTCGAAACAGCAGCCAGAAAAAAAGGCGTAACAGGAACAACATTATTACAAATGCTTGAGTCAAGGCTGGATAACGTACTTTACGCAGCAGGCTTTACTGCAGGGCGTAAACAATCAAGACAGCTCATCAGACACAGACATTTCCTTGTTAATGGCAGAATAGTTGATATCCCATCATTTAGAGTAAAACCCGGTGACGAGATCAGCGTTAAAGCTGCAAGCATGGATTTAATCAAAAGCTTAATGGAAACAATGCCAGAAACACCTGAAGTCAGATGGCTTTCATCTGAAAAAAGCAACTTAAAGATTAAGGTAAATTCACTCCCTGAGCGTGAAGACCTTGATCCAACAATAAAAGAGCAGTTAATAGTAGAATATTATTCTAAGTAAACAGGAGGTTATAATAACCAGATGGACTTAACAATAAAATGCGTGAATACAACAACCGATTCTGATGGTTCAATATACGGAAAATTCGTTATCGAGCCACTGGAAAGAGGTTATGGTACAACAATCGGTAATTCCTTAAGAAGAGTTCTTTTATCAAGCCTCGAAGGAGCTGCAGTTACTGCTGCAAGAATAGAAGGTGTAACTCACGAATATACCACTATGCCAGGCGTAGTTGAAGATATAACTGATATCCTTCTTAATATGAAAGGACTTATAGTTAAAAGTGACAGCCCGGAACCTCAGAGTTTAAGAATTGACGTTGACAGAAAAGGACCTGTTTATGCAGGAGATATACAATTACCTGCAGGAGTCAAAGTGATTAACCCGGACTGGGTTATTTGCAATCTTTCTGATGGCGGAAGCATGCACTCTGACATTATTATAGAAAGCGGAAAAGGTTATGTAACTACAGATAACTTTAAAGAAGACAGTATAGCAAGATCAATTGATATGCTGCCAATAGATGCTGTGTACATGCCCATTAAAAAAGTCAGCTATACAGTAGAAAATACACGTGTTGGCGAAGTTACTGACTATGACAAACTTATTATGGAAGTTTGGTCAAATGGCAGTATGGACGTAAACACAGCTCTCAGTAAAGCAGCAAATTTACTGATAGAGCAATTCCTGCCAATTGCTAATCTGACAGGCCAGATAACTGCACAGGGCGCAGCAATTGTTGAAGAGGAAGAGCCTGAACAACATAAACCAAAAATAGGAATTGAAGAACTTGATCTTTCCGTGAGAGCATATAACTGCTTAAAAAGAGCAAGTATTAACTCCCTCGAAGAGCTCCTGGAAAAATCAGAGCATGATTTGCTGAATATTAAAAACTTTGGCAAAAAGTCTTCTGATGAAGTAATTGAAAGACTTTCCGCTTTTAGTTTAAAACTTAAGCCAAACCCTGAAGGAGTGGAAATAGAATGAGACACCAGAAAAGAGTCAAAAAATTAGGAAGACCGCAAGACCAGAGAAAAGCAATGCTAAGGTCAATGGTAACTTCATTGTTTATGCATGGTCAAATAAGAACAACAGTGACAAGAGCAAAAGTCCTGAAATCATACGCTGAAAAGCTCATCACCTTTGCTAAAAGAGGTGATTTGCACGCAAGAAGACTTGTTGCCGGTCAGATTTATGACCAGGAAATCGGTGAAACTACCGTACTGAGAAAGCTTTTTTCTGAAATAGGCCCCAAATACACTGAAACAAATGGCGGATATACAAAAATTTATAAAATTGGGCCAAGACGCGGCGATAATGCAGAAATGGCATTAATCCAATTAGCCTAAATTTTAAAAAGATTAAGAAATAACCCCCTGCTATTCAAAAAGGCAGGGGGTTATTATAAAATAAGATTATTACTTTTGGGTGTTAAGGAGATATCTATGGCTGAAAAGAAACTGTTAGCAACTATTCCACGGACTGCTACCGAGGAAATCCAGGTGCAGATAAATGAATACAAAGGTAAAAAGTACCTTGATTTAAGAATATTCTATACAACAGATGGCGGGAATACCTGGAACCCAACAAAAAAAGGAGTTGCGATATATCCTGAAAACCTGAACGCCCTGCAAGAAGCGATTGAACAGGCACAAAAAGAGCTGGAAAACGTTGACTAATAAATATGCTCAGGTCATAGTGGATGTACCTGACCTGGACACAAGGACTTTTAGCTATCTAATTCCTGAAGAGCTTTATGAATACATAAAACTGGGGATCCCGGTACTTGTGCCATTTGGGAACAGGGGTGTTGTTAATGCATTTGTGGTCGGGTTCTCAAACTACCTGCCTGAGGGGATAAACGCCAAGTATATTTATGAGATACTTGACCCTGAGCCGGTTTTAAATATTGAATACCTGCAACTGCTTGAATGGGCAGCAAATTACTACTGCTGTGACCTTCAAACAGTTATTGATGCAGCAATACCCGGAAACCTTTTTTCAAAAGCAAAAAGAAATGTGTATTTTTTATGTGAAAAAGTTAAGGAAAATTACAGTAAAAATGAGCAAAAAATAGTTGATTTTACAAAACAAAAATCAGGAATTCAAGTAAATACATTAAGAAAAAAAGTAAAACTTCCATATAAGGATTTTTATTCAGCTTTAAGAAATTTGACTAAGCAGGGAATTATTGAAGTTAAAAATATTGTTGAAGAAAAAAAATCCGGGCCCAAACTGGAAAAATATGTAAAATTTTGTTCAACTACAAAAATAGAAGGTCTTACCGCTCGCAGAAAAGAAATAATTGAGGCGCTCAAGGCCACTGGGGGTGAATCAAAACTCTCTGACTTCCTGACAACAGCAAATACAACCTCTGCCACTGTTAAGGACCTTGCTAAAACAGGTATAGTAGAAATTTTTGAGAGGGAAGTATTCAGAAATCCTTCTGATATCTTTAAAAATAATGAACAACATGACTTTTTCCAACTTACAAGCCAACAAAAGCATGCCCTAGATAAAATTATACAGGCACTTGAAGATAAAAATCCTGAACCCCTTTTATTGTATGGAGTAACAGGTTCAGGAAAAACCGAAGTTTATATGCACGTTGTAAAGGAAGTTTTGAGCCAAGGCAAATCCGCTATTATACTTGCGCCGGAAATATTACTTGCATCGCAGCTTGCAATGAGATTTTCCGCGAGGTTTGGGCCGCAGAACGTGGCAATCTGGCACAGCAGCGTTTCTGATGGGGAAAAGTATGATGTATGGAAAAGGTTAAAAAATGGGGAAATAAAAATTACAATTGGCGCAAGATCCGCTATTTTTGCGCCTGTAAAGGACTTGGGACTTATAATTATAGACGAGGAGCACGAATCTAGCTATAAGCAGACTTCACCTGCGCCCAGATACAACGCAAAAACAATTGCATACGAAAGAGCGAAAAGAGAAGGAGCTACAGTTGTTTTAGGTACTGCTACTCCTGATATTGCAACATTTTTCCGGGCAAAAAACACTGGAAGCCTGCTTACCCTCCCTGAAAGAATTGGTGCAGAGGGTTTAGCGACCGTAAATATTATTGATATGAAACAAGAGCTCGGAGACGGCAATAAAAGCATCTTTTCCAGAATTTTAAAAAAGTCTTTGCTTGATACTTTTGAGAATAAAAAGCAGGCAATTTTGCTCATAAACAGGAGAGGGTTCTCTACATACGGGCAATGCACCAACTGCGGCTACACCCCAAAATGCAAGAGGTGTGATATACCTTTAATCCTGCATAAGGCATCAAATACGCTGCGCTGTCATTATTGCAGTTACGAAGTTCCTGTTTATGAAATATGCCCATCCTGTAGCAGCGCTACTATTAGATATTACGGAATGGGAACGCAGCGGGTAGAAGAGTTATTCAGGAAAGAATTCCCACAAATATCAGTAAGCAGAGTAGACAGTGATATAATGAGTAGGAAAAACGCTCATATAGAAATACTTGAGGAGTTTACCAGAGGAGATATTGATGTTTTGATAGGGACTCAAATGATAGCTAAAGGACTGGATGTGCCTAATGTCACCCTTGTTGGTGTAATCAGCTCAGACTCCCTATTCAATATACCTGATTTTCGAGGAAATGAAAGAGGGTTTCAGCTTCTCACCCAGGTTGCAGGTAGGGCTGGACGGGGTGATTTTAGGGGAAAAGTGTATTTTCAGACATATACGCCGGAATTTTTTGCGCTAAATCACGCAAAAGAGCAGGATTTTTTAAAATTCTACGAACACGAACTGGAATCCAGAAATGAGTTATCCTACCCGCCTTTCAGCAATATAATAAGGTTTATAATCAGCTGTAAGCAGGAAATGAAGGCAATAAAATATTCTACTGATTTTGCCTACAGGCTAAGGCTGATTGCTGAGCAGCGGGGTTTAACCGAAAGACTGGAGGTATTAGGGCCTTCACGATGTATAATTAATAAAATCAAGGATGAGTATAGGTTTCAGATTTTAGTTAAGAATACGCTAGGAGAAAGCGGGCATTCTCTGGTGTCGAGCTTTATAAAAAGTCTGAAAATACCCGCTGACATCAAGTTTCTAACGGACGTTGACCCGTCGGATATGCTGTAAACTTTGTGGCATTATTATTTATTCTTATAAAATTCCTTTACATAACGAATGCCTGTTCCATAGGCTCCGCCGTGAGCTTCCAGAATTTCAAGAGTCTGATTATAAGTCTCTTTTCTTGACCAGTCTCTTTGAAACTCCAAAAGTACCTGCATCCAAGTAACAGGTCTTGCTCCTGCCTGTATCATCCTTTTTATTGCAGTTTTATGAACCTGTTTACTTACTCCTGCTGAAGCATCAACAACAATATAAACCTCATATCCCTCTTTTAATGCATAAAGCACAGGGAAAGCAAGACACACTTCAGTCCATAAAGCAGCTATAATGAGCTTTTTACGGCCTGTTGTCTTTACTGCCCTGACAAAATTTTCGTCTTCCCATGAATTCATTGTTGTCCTATCTATAGGAGTGATATCAGGAAAAACATTTTTTATTTCGTCAAGAATCTCTCCACTAAACGTTTTTGCAGCAACGGTTGTTAAAACAGTTGGAACATTAAACATTTTAGCGCTTTTTGCCAGGGCTTCTATATTGTTTAAAAGAAGCTGCCTGTCTATAGACCCGACCCCGAATATCATTTGCGGTTCATGGTCTATAAAAATAACAGCTGAATTTTCCGGTGATAATAAATCATAGATACCTTCGTTTATATTTACCATATTAAACTCCCCTAATCCTATTGTCCCTGCTGTCTTTGTTGCCTACCGTCGCATGGACAGTTAGGGCAGTTAGGACAAGTTTTGCTGCGTTTCGTGTCAGTAGTTTTCTGTTTTGTAGGATCCTGTATTCTTTCACGCTTCTGTTCAGGATTTTGAATAGTACAATTTGGGCATTGTTCACCAGACTGCATTCTTTGCGGCTGGGCTAAAACCGGCTGCACAAGCAGTACCATAAGTCCCATAATAATCATTACTTTTTTCATTTTTTATTCCTTTGTTTGACTAAACATTTTGATATTAAACTTTCAAAATTTTTCTACCATAGAAAAACTGGCTATTTTTGTTTTTACATAAGTTAATAAATTGGATTTATTTTAATAAAAAGGCTTTATAATCACGTTATATGGGAGTGGAAAAAATGTATAAAAATTTTTGTATTATAACCTTGGCTTTATGTTTATCAAATAGCATTGCTGCGTATGCTCAGGATGATTCTTTAGAATTCGAAGATCCAAGCAACGTAGAACAGCTTCAATGCACAGCAGAAGAAATTAAATGGGAATGTGATGAACCGGCTGATCCTCCTCCTGGAGAAGAAAACAGGCAAGATTTTAAACTGGATCCTCTTCAGGAATTTGAAGAGGAACTCAAACCAGAACAGGAAACCTTACCTGAACCTAAACCAGAACAAGAGATTCCTAATCAAACAACTCCTTAAGTTTCATTTTAATTTCCATATCATCAAGCTCATGCGTACTGGCATTTATATTAAGCGCAACTTGCAGTAGCCTTGCTGCTTCCACTTTATCCCCTTTTATAGCAAGTGCCCTGCCCAAATTATAATGAGCAAGCGCATATTTACCATTGCATTGAATTGCTTTGGTTAAATTTTCAACTGCTTTTTCTATATATCCCAGATTATCGAGATAAATTACCCCCAGGTTATTATAGGCTATGTCATAATTAGAATCAAGGCTTATTGCTTTATCGTATTCCCTGACTGCTTCTTCAATGTCACCCTTACCCCATAGCAAAAACCCCAGGTTACAATGTATTCTGGCATTATTAGGACTTATTTCCAGTGCCAGCCTGTAAGTATTAAGTGCGTTGGTAAAGTCACCCTTGTCATAATAGGCACTTCCAAGGCTTAAATATATATCAATATCTGTAGGGTTAAGGATGCTGGCACTCTGGTAAGCGCTTATTGCAGCGTCGTAATTATCTTTTGATTCATGAAATATATAGCCAAGGGTCTGAGCAATAATACTTGTCCAGTGTTTGTTTGGATTTAAAGCAATTGCGGTCTGGTAATGCGAAACTGCGGATTTAGCATCCCCGGTTAAATAATATATGTTTGCCACATTACTATGATAAATGGCGTTATTAGGATTCATTCCCATAAGTTTTTGATAGGTTTCAATAGCATGAATGTAATCGCCATTTTCCTCAAATAAAGTACACAGAAGCTTATAAGCGGTTTCATTCATTGGATCTAGCCAGATTGCCATTCTGTATTCATTGAGGGCTTCCCCGTTCCTGCCCAGCGTCTTGTAAACATTCCCAAGCCACAGGTATAACGGAATGAAACCCGGTGCTTTCTCTATTGTCTGGGAATATAAATTTGCTGCTTCCAATAACCGCATTGTTTTTTCAAGATACTGCCCCTTTAAATATACAGGTAAAAATTTTATTGCTGTATGCTTAAGCTGGGTTTCTCTTTGCGCTTCTTTGTCAAAAGGCAATTTAAGTATAGACATAAGCAGGTGATAATAAGCAAACAGGCGATTTTCCCTTAGCTTAAGGGAAAATATTAAATGATGAGGGCGTGAAGCATTAAGTCCGCCATATTTTATAGATTTTTCAAGATAATCCAGGCATTCTGATATACGGTTCTTTTTAGATAAAATTTTTGCCATCATTAAGCATGCATTGTGATTTTTGGGGTTGTATTCAAGGCTAATGCCAAGATGATTAAGGGCTTTATCAATATTTCCCTGACAGTAAAAAGTAACCCCAAGTTTATAATGAATTTCATCCGAATCAAGATTTGATTCCAAGGCCATCTGGTAATGGTTTATCACGTCATCAAGAAAGCGTTTTGGCTGGTAAATATCAAAATGTTTCTGCAAATAAAGGTCACCAAGCCTTATATGCAGCTCGGGATTTGTAGGGTCGTGCTGCAACGCAGACTGACAGAGTTCAATTGCGCTGGAGAGGTTTCCTCCACGTTCCATTTTATCTATTTTATCTACTATTACCTGTTCACTCATAAAATTTATTATAAACTATTCTTTAATTTTATTCCCCAATTAAAAATTTAATAAACTCGCATTATACCGTTCATCAAATTTTCTTGTAATAGTTGTGTCGATGAACTCCTGCACAATACCTTCAACAGTGAGATAAACCTCTGTTTTATTCCTTATGCAGCCAACTTTGGATTCTACGAAATTCCCAATTCCGGCGTGTAAATGAATTTTAGGTTCATCATTTTCCCAGGCAAAAATCCCGACAGCAATGATTTCCTTTGCATCAGAATAATTCCAGAAAACCGGTTCGGGCGGGTAGGTTTTTTCTTTTGGACCAAGCACTACATCTGTGTTGGTGAGGGCGCCGATCAGGTATATGATCCCTGCCTGTATTTTTTCTTTCCTGATTAATTCTTTTAACTCCGGCAAAATATCTTCTTCAGCGTTAAATTTAACCGCAAATACTCTTCCCAGGCTGGCCTGCGTATATTCCATTTATCTTCCTCTTAAAGTTACGTTTACTATGTCTATTATATAGGAATTTTTAACTTTTAAGGAGCTTTTTTATGGTGATCATATAAAATAGCAATTTTTTAGCATCAGTTGTTTTATAAAAATATGTAAGGTATTCAGAGATTTGTAAGTTTATGATTAGTTTAAATTTAAAACCTAATACTTTTATTAATAATTCAGCGATTCATTCAAAGAACAAGGATACTCGCTTAATATCTTTTTCTGGCATAAATAAAATTAACGGGACTGAAAGGTTACAAGAACAGCTTTCACGATTCAGTCTTAATCCCTTAAAAAACATGGTTACCAGAATTTTAAAATTACTAAAAAGTAATAAAGTTGGATCTTCCCAGATACTAGAAATAGAAACTAACAAACTGTTACCCATAAACTTTGAAAGAACTGGTTCTGGTTTTACTGCTTTTACAGACAAAACAGTTGGTTGTATTGCTGATTTATCCCCACGTGATGATAGTTTATATCTTGATGGACTAGCGTCTTTTCATAATCGTAAATATAAAGGAATAGGCACAAAGTTAATTCAATTAGCTGTGGAAGAAAGTATTCGTCGAGGATATGAAGGCAGGGTTAAGCTTGAGTCTGTCTATGCGGCACTTGCTTTTTATTATAAATGCGGTTTTAGGCCACTAGGCGAAAATGCAGATAAATTATCTCAACAACTGGAATCAATAATTGCAGCTGCAAAAAAAAGTGGAATTAAGCCAGATACTAAAGGACTTCCAAGTGTTGAAATGCACATACCTGATGAGCAGCTTATTAAAATTAAAGAACAAATTAAAAAATCACCAATCATGCAAGATTAGTAAAATTGGAACACTCTAATATTAACTGAGGAAATATAGAAGCTCTTCAGGATATAAAAGAAATGGAAATAGAATAATTTCATGAAATAATGAAAATATGAATAAAAAACCCATAGTCGCAATAGTCGGACGACCAAATGTAGGTAAATCAACATTTGTAAACAGGCTCATTGGTTCACGCGAATCAATCGTTGATGATATGCCCGGAGTTACACGTGATCGGCTTTATTTTGATGCGGAGTGGGCTGGCAAACAATTTACAGTTATCGACACGGGCGGCATTATTCCCGGAATGGAAGACGAAATAATGCTCTCCATTTCTTCCCAGGTGGAAATTGCTGCAGAGCAGGCGGATGTAATTATTTTCCTGGTAGATGGCGCAGAGGGTCTCACTGCTGTTGATGAAGATATTGCAAATATGCTGAGAAGAGCTAAAAAGCCTGTACTTGTAACTGTTAATAAAATAGATACACCTGATAAAGCTGCTTTAATAAATGAATTCTACGCCCTCGGGCTGGGTGAGCCTTATCCGGTCTCTGCAATGCACGGTACGGGTGGCATTGGTGATCTGCTTGATGAGGCAGTAAAATTATTCCCAAAATACGAAGTGGAAGAAGGCGAAAAGCCAATAAGAATAGCCGTAAGCGGGCGGCCTAATGTAGGCAAATCCTCGCTAGTAAATAAACTATTGGGAGAGGAAAGAGTCATTGTAAGTGAGGTTTCCGGCACAACCCGTGATGCGATTGATGTACAGTTAAAGGTTGAAGGCAAGGATTACACTATCGTAGACACAGCAGGCATAAGAAAAAAAGCAAAAGTAGAATTCGGAGTGGAAAAATTCTCTGTTACCCGCGCATTGAAAGCCATAAGGGAAGCTGATGTAGTGCTTTTACTTATTGATGCTGTTGAAGGGATCACTGACCAGGATAAAAAGATCGGTCAGATTATTGTTGAAGAAGGACGAGCAGTGGTTTTACTCGTCAACAAATGGGATATAGTAGAAAATAAAACTACACACACAATAAACGAATTCACCAAAAAGCTGAGATATGAAGCACCTCACCTTAGCTTTGCGCCAATTTTGTTTATAAGTGCGAAAACTGGCCAGCGGGTAAACAAAATTTTCCAATCCGTCCAGGAAGTTTATGAATATGCTCAGAAGAAAATTGCTACCAGCCTTTTAAATAAGGTAATTATGGAGGCTTATGCCTTAAATCCCGCTCCTTCAAAACGTGGCAAATCATTAAAAGTCTATTATTCAACACAGGTAGGTACTGCACCACCTACATTTATACTTTTCATCAATGATAAAAAGATTTTTAGCACGTCTTATGAAAGATATATTGAAAATAAGCTGCGCCAGGCATTTGGGTTCTTTGGCACGCCAATCAGGATTATCAGCAGAGAGAGAGCAGAGAAATGATTATAAAACCAATCGAATGGACAGGCACTAGCGTCAAACTAATTGACCAGACAAAGATACCGTACGAATACACAACGGTGGAAATAAATACATACAAGGAAATGGCCACTGCCATAAAGGATATGATAGTGCGTGGCGCACCGGCAATAGGCGTAGCTGGTGCATTCGGGGTGGCATTGGGAGCCAGGGAAACAACAGACTTGAAAAAGCTGAAAGAAATCGGCGAATATCTTAAAGCTACCCGACCTACGGCTGTAAATCTTATGTGGGCAGTGGATAAACAAATAAATTACGCTGCTGGATTAATTACCGGTATTACTCCTGATAAATTGATAGAAAATGCTGTTAATATATTAAATGACGATATTGACAGATGCAAAAGAATCGGCGACCACGGCGCAACTATCGTACCAAAAGGCGCAACAATCCTCACCCACTGCAATGCAGGCGCACTTGCAACAGCAGGTTATGGCACAGCGCTGGGAGTTGTAAGATCAGCTTATGCTAATGACCCTACAGTCCAAGTCTTTGCTGATGAAACCCGTCCCCGCCAGCAGGGTGCAAAGCTTACCGCATGGGAACTGGTGAATGAAGGCATCCCTGTTACATTAATTACAGATGGTATGTGCGGATACTTTATGAAAAAAGGGATGATTGACCTTGTAGTAGTAGGAGCGGACAGGATTGCAGCTAATGGCGATGCAGCCAACAAAATTGGTACTTACACTGTTGCAATTGCTGCTAAAGCTCATAATATCCCGTTTTATGTTGCAGCTCCGCATTCTACAATAGATATGTCTTTGGAATCAGGTGACCTTATTGAAATAGAAGAACGTGACAGGGAAGAAGTAACCCATATAAACGGGAAACTTATATGTCCCGAGGGAGTAAATGTTATAAATCCGGGGTTTGATGTGACACCAGCTGAGTATATAACCGGAATAATCACGGAAACAGGGATTCATAAGCCATCAGAGCTTGTGCTGGCTGTATAGCAATTTTTAATATTGATCGGGTTTGTATAAATGTATGCAAATCCAAAAAATAGAAATCACCCATAATAAACCGCTTTATGCCTTTAATAAGGCTAATACTCAGACATTGCCTTTAGCGCAAAACTATGGAAACGCTCCCTCTTCTTTATATAGGGCTAACTTATTTGTTGTAAAAAATAATAAATTAAGCTTTGGGCAAAACGAGAAACCCTCGCAGGAAACATTAAATTATATAGAGTTAATAAGAAAAAACCACGCAGAAATGGGTATTAAATCAATTAACCTTAGAGATTTTGATCTTGATAGAATCCAAGATATATGCGCAGGGATAGATGTATTTAAGGATTTAGATGCTAAAGACCTGAATTTCCTTACGCATAATATTGAAGAAATTATGCTAAGCAGGGGCTGCTCTCATCAATGCGTGCACTGCGGTGCGGATTCCAGTAAAAAAATAACAACGATGAACTGGAATAATTATGAAGATTTGGTGAATGGAATAGCTGTCTTAAAAGAAAGATTGGGATTTAACCCGTTCAATACTGGGGGGAACACTAGTATTTTTCCATTTCATGATGCAGAGCCAATGATGTTTATAAGCAAAGATAATAACGGTAATAAATATAATATTTATGATGCTGCGAAACTTTTTTATGAAAAAACAGGGACTAAATTTAATATAACAACTGCAGGCTGGCATCACCCTCTGTCACAAAAAGCTGCTGAAAATTTTGTTCAGGACCCAACCTGCATTGAGAGTATTTCCATTTCAATTCATCCATTTCATCGATATTATGTTAATTACTTAAAAAATTTAAAGCAAAACAATCCGGAACAAGCAAATAAATGGAAAGAAAAATATATAAATATGATGAGTAACGTGATAGAAACCACTGCTGATCTTGGATTAAAAATTGATAACTATGTAATAGATTTACAGTGCCTGGATAAAGATGCAGAACTATCAGATTATTACATTAAGAATGGTTTTAAAAAAACTGATTTTGATGAAAATGCTTCCAGAAAACTTCTTGAAGAAATATTTTCAAGATTGAAAAGAAAAGATATAAAACTGAGTGACTTTTCAAACGACATAAATAAGCCTGGTAAATACGGTACACTATTTTTGAGAAAGATATTTAATAAATCCGGAAGAGCAGGAAATTTAATAAAAGAGGAGAGGTCAAGGCCATCTGTTTTTGAATCAAGTAATACAATAATAGGGCCTGCTGGAGAAATATTTGTAAATTCTGAAGAAGCTGGTAATGTAAAATTAAATTTATCAAGATATCATAAAAAACTTAATTTTAAACATCCAACTACTATAAAATCTTAAAAAGGAAACTCCTTTATCGCACTGTAAATCCCTTCAATAAGCATTTGCATCCCAATAACAGCAAGGATAAGTCCCATCATTCTTGTAATAACCTTTAGTGTGCTTATACCTACAAGCTCCTTGATTTTTTTGCCTGACAGGAAAGAATAATAAGTAATAATACATAATAGGCCAAAGTTAACAATCGTTATTATTAAGCTGTAGATGCCTGAACTGGCAAAATTCATTGCTGTTATTATAACTCCGGGGCCTGCAAGTAATGGAGTTCCAAGAGGGGCAAAGGCAACGGAAGCTTCTTCTTCCATAGTTTGTTCAATAGTTTCTTCTGAAGGCCTATGAACACTTGAATGCTTGCCGTGTAACATATCATAACCTATAAATCCGACTAAAATTCCGCCGGTTAGCCTTAGAGCGGTGAAACTGATATTAAATACCTTTAAAATCAAATGTCCGGCAACTGAAAAAATAACTACTATTATAAATGCGGTCAACACTGATTGAAAGGCAATTTTTTTAGCTGTTTGCGTATCTTCGTTGTTAGTTAAGGTTAAAAAAATGGAAACACCTGATATAGGGTTCATTATCGCAAAGAACCCCATAAAAACTATTCCAGAAAATATTATATTCTCGTTCACTTTATCACTGATCTTTTATCAAGATGCAACCTTTAGAAGTATACTCTGCCACGCAATTTTTACCCATTTTTTTAACAAAATAGAGTGCTTCATCTGCATGTCCGATAAGTGTATGTTTATCTTCGGCGTCAACCGGATAACTTGCTATCCCGATACTTATTGTGGGAGAAATCTCGACTCCTCCCTTAGTTTTTATTGAAATCCCGGAAATCTTTTTCCTTAAACGCTCAGCGATTTTTCTTGCGTTTTCTTTATATGTTTCAGGTAAAATCAGGGCAAACTCTTCTCCGCCGTACCGGCTTGCCATATCGATTTTTCTTATAGTCTCTAATATAACCAATGCAATCTTTTTAAGCATTTCATCGCCTGTCTGGTGGCCATAATTATCATTTATTGACTTGAAATTATCAATATCCATCATTAATAAAGACACATGATGCTTATATCTTGCACATCGTTTAATTTCATTTTCAAGCTGAAACTCAAAATGCCTTCTAATAAACAATTTAGTAAGGCTGTCGGTTATTGCAAGCTCATAAAGCTGGGCATTACTAATAGCGATAGCTGCCTGATTTGCTAATGCCCCCATAAAATCAAGGTCATCCTGGTCAAAAAACTTGCCGTTCTTTTTATTTGTTATGTTTATTACGCCAATAGCCTCCTCTTTAACAATAAGGGGAAGGCATAACAATGACTGGACGTTTGATAAGTAGGAAGGGAAAAACCTCGGGTCATTTTCTCCCAGGTTTGTAATGATGGCTTTCTTGTTAATGAAAGCATCTCCTGCGATCCCTTCTCCTACTTTAATTCTTGTACATTCTATCTGACCTTCATTGATTTTTTTCTCAATATCTTTATCCGGCAGGCCATAAACCACTTTTATAACAAGATCATTAGTAGCTGAATCATAAAGCATTAAAGAGCCTCTTTCAGCGCCTATAGTTTGTATGGCCTTAGCAAGAATAAGCTGAATAAGCCTTTTCAGGTCATCAATAAAGTTCATTGCCTGACCGATATTATACAGGATGGAAATATTATGAAGGGTTTTTTGCAGGTATATTAAACTGGATTCTTTTTCTTTCTGCCTAATAAACTTATTTATTACCGGGTTAAAAAAACCAATAAAATTTTTGAAGAAATCAAAGTCAACATCATTAAAAGGCTCTCCTGATTTCTTTTTTCCAAGAGAAATAACTGCAATAACATTCTTTTCAAAAACTATAGGTAACCAGATAGCAGCATCTAAATCCAACAAATCATAGGCTTCAAAAAACTGAAAGTAAATTTTTTCACCTTTTTCATTAAGAAGTTTTGCAGGTTTTCCCTCGTTAAGAACATGCCAGATACCCTCATCCCTGTTTTTAAATTCAAAAGAATAAGGATTATCAATATTTTCATTTGCAACTAGTTGGTAAACATTATCCTTTTCAAGAAAAAAAGCAATATTATTTAGTTCAAAAGCTTTCATAAGAAAAGAGTTTAAGTGAATAACAAGTGAGTCAAAATCTGATACAGCATTTGTAATATTCGTAAATTCAAAAAGTTTATTTATGCGAGAAAGTTCATTCTCTAGCATAGTAATTTTATTCTGGTAGGGGGATTCCTGATTTATGCTGTTCATGCAATAATTTCTCTTGTTTATTGAAATAGATTATATAATAAATTTAATTCTAATTCGTAAAAAAGTCAAAGAAGGAAGACAAGTTGATGCTCACCAGAAACGGATTTTATAGCTCCATTTTAGGAATTTATGCACAGATACTCACTATATTCTTTGTTTTGGAACCTTATTACAGAATTTTTTTTCAGTTTAAAACTGAGGGATTGGAAAATATACCTCAGGGCAGATCCGTAATATTTGCTTCATCACATTCTTCTTATCATGATCCACCTTTAATGGCTGTTGCCCTTAAAAGATCCATAGCTTACATGGCAAAAAAGGAGCTCTTTAATGTCCCAATCCTGTCACAGCTAATTAACATGCTTGGTGCCTTTCCTGTAAACAGGAAAAAACTTGAAATTTCTACAATAAAAACCGCTAAACATATACTTACAACAAAAAAATGGCATCTTGGAATATTTCCGCAGGGTACAAGGATAATGAACGGGTCATTAGACGATATAAAACCCGGCTTCAGCTATCTTGCCATTGCTACAAAAGCACCTGTAATACCTGTTTATATAGATATAAAAAGAGATTCACGGCCTTTTTACGGAAAGGCTGTTGTAAAAATCGGCAAACCCCTGCCTGAATGTAAGGATCCTGAACAGTTCACTGAAAACTGGAAGGCGGCGGTTGCAGAATTGGCGGGGCGTTGATGTTGAGATACAGGGCAAGTTCATTAAAATTTCAAATAAAGGGTCATCCTTGCCATAGAATAAATGCTATAATCGTGGAATAAAAGCGATGCGAAGGATCTTAATCATTACTATAAATGCAACGTTAGAAAGAT
>MFRL01000069.1 GCA_001784565.1 Candidatus Melainabacteria bacterium GWF2_37_15 | reverse complement strand
TATATTTTTATAGATTTTGTTTCTTTTTTAACAAGATGGCTTCTAACTTTTTTAAAAGCGGCGTGGTATAAATTTTTTGTTTCCTTTTTGGGTTGTCCTTGACGTATTAAATCATTTTAAGGGGGAAACTGGCCGCTACGCGGCCAGTTTCCCCCTTAAAAACTTTTTTAACGCCAAGGACATCAGGGAAATATATAAAATTAACCTATATAACGCCGTCGGCAAGTTATGCATTGATTGCAATTTGGTATTAATACAAATAACAGCTAACATAATGCCCATTTTCTTTATCTATCTTTGGAGGCTCTTCTTTGTCACAATTTTCCATCTTAAATGGGCAGCGTGGATGGAATGTACAGCCGGGTATGTCTTCTGTAATTGAAGGAGGCTGGCCTTTTATGACTTTTAGTTCCTCTTTGTTCGGCGTGGGTAGTGATTCGAATAAGCCTTTTGTATATGGATGTAGAGGATTATTGAATAATTCTTTAACATCAGCATACTCAACTATCTGTCCTGCATACATTACAGCAACATAATCACAGAATTCCGCAATAACGCCAAGGTCGTGAGTAATGAAAATCAGGGATGTATTTCTTTCCTTCTGCAGTTCCTTTATTAAATCAAGGATTTGAGCCTGAACTGTGACATCAAGGGCGGTTGTGGGTTCGTCTGCAATTATTACTTCAGGATTGCAACACAACGCCATGGCAATAAGTACTCGCTGGCTCATTCCGCCAGAAAAGTGATGAGGGTATTCGTTTATTCTACTTTCTGCTTCGGGTATTTTAACATCCTGTAATGCTTTTATAGCAAGTTCCCTGGCTTCTTTTGTTTCTACCTTCCTGTGATGCTTTATGGTTTCTATTATTTGGTCACCTATTGTGTACAATGGGTTCAGGGATGTTAATGGATCCTGTGGGATAAGTGCAATTTTACTGCCTCGGAGGTGCTGCATTTCCTTGTTGGAAAATTCAAGCAGATTTTGACCATTAAAGAGTATTTCCCCGGATTCAATTATAGCGTTAGATGCTAAAAGCTTTAGAATGGACATTGCTGTTACGGATTTTCCGCAGCCTGATTCGCCAACTATACCGAGAACCTGGCCTTTTTCAAGCGCAAAGCTAACATTATTAACAGCTTTAAACAGCTCTTCTTCAATTTTAAAACTTACATTTAAATCTTTTAATTCCAGAATCTTAGTCATAATAATATATTACACCAGATATTGGAAAGATTGATTTAAAAAGTATAAGAAATTTCTTTGTGAGTCCTGCCTGTTAAGTCACCATCAGCAGCAGGTTTGCTTGATCCTGACCCTGAAAACTTTGTGGATATATTATGTGGCAACTCAGACAGCTTGTGCAAGGCTTTACCAATAGATTGTGCTAATTTTCCGCCTAATGGAATATTTGAATTCTGTGCAGATTCATTTCCACGTGCAGAAAATGTTACTTGATCCCTAATAGGAGTGGAACGTGATAATTGAGAAGTTTTACCTGAATAAGCAGGATTTAATCCACGAAACCCAATATTTTCATAAGGATTGACCTTCATTCATTAACCCTCATAAGGCACGATTAGTAATAAAAATAAAAACAGAGAATTACTTATTAAAATTTTACAACTTTATTAAGATTTGTCTATAGACAATATATACTATATTTCGAAAAATTAACACGCCAGAAATTAATACGTCTAGTAACTATTTATTGTTTAAATTCGTACCCACCATGGCTACGAGCATCCAGAATATTACCTGCACCTGTGGTCTGAAAAAGATCGTATCCACCAGTCCATGCGTCATGATCCCGATTATTCCTATTACGCAAATCAAAATTAATATTTTTTGTTCAACATCAGCTTTAGACAGAACGGTTTTAACGCCACTTATAAATATCTTAATTATAAGCCATGAAAAAGCCAGTAGTGCGAATATACCGCTCTCTACAGCTATTTCAAGGGGCACACAGTAGGTTCCCAGTGCATCAAAACCTGTTCTCATGTATAAGCCGTAAATAAGCCTGAATGTTTCGTTTCCAGGACCTATGCCGATTATCCAGCTATCAAAAAACATTTTTAAAGATGCCATATAAACGTTGAGCCGGAATGCGTTGCTGGAATCCTCACTTACAGTAAAGATGGATGTTATTCTGTGCTGTAATGCGGGGCTGGAAAGTATTAAGAAGAGGGTTGCAGCGCAACCAGCAAACACTATATATAGCCACAGCTTTTTCAACAGTATTTTTTCACTGAAATCATGCCATATTATATGTCCTGAAGTAAGAAATATTCCTGAAAGAACAACAAACAGCGCGATATATGAGCCTCTTGAGCCTGTAAACACAATTGCAGCCATAATAGCCAGAAATGCAATTAATGATAAAACAGCCAGTTGGAATTGTTTTTTATGGGCAAAAATAAAGAACAGTCCTGCTGCTGAAGAAATTGAAGCTATCAGGTATCCTGCCAGGAGGTTAGGGTTAAAAGGCTGAAGTGTTCCGTACACCCTTGTCATTAGCTGTTCCGGGTTTACGCCTGAATGGTCCTGCCAGGTTGCCAGAGATTCAATGCCAAAGAAATTTTGGTGTATAGCAATGATGGATTCTGTAAAGGCAGTGAGGGTGATTATTCCAAGTATGAAATATGTGCGTTTTTTGCAGCCTTCCAGTACATTAAAGAATGTAAGGTACACGCAAAAGTATGTTAACAGCTTTAAATAACCTTTTAATGAGGGGAAAAACAATGGAGAAAATGCTACGCTCAATCCAACAATAAAAACATAAAGGAATATAGGCTTATCAAACTCACTAAAGGTCAGTTTTTTCCCTTCTTTAAACAGAAGTTTGGCTACAAGCATTAAAAAACATAGTCCTATCAGGAGGCCAATTACTGAAGTAGAGGCAAAAGTCAGCGAAATCAGCAATATAGCAATTAAAAATAGTATTATGTAGTCTATTTTTTTAAAAAACAGGCTTTCGTTTAGTAGTTTAAGAAACATTTAAAATTTATAAATCCGGAATTTCATCTATATGCATTCTATAAATAGTATAGAAAACCATAGCTGCGAGAATTAATCCCCCTATAAGTCCTATAATTTCATAATGTGTCATTTTTTTATTCCTTCTTTTAATTTGATTATCAAACGTTTAATTTGGATGGCTTTTCTCCAGTATTCTATTAAAAAACCAAAACTAAACATAATTCCTATAATAAAAAATATTATTTTTAGCGTGCTATCAAGAGAAAACATTAATGTTAACGTTCCTCCAACAGAAACAATTAAAACATACCAGATATTGTTTCTTCCATTAATGTAATAATCTATTAATTTTTCAATAGGGTTCTTTTCCATATTTTGATTTTACCAGTTTTTTGTCAATAAAACATCTATTTTTTGTCTATTCTTATATCTGTTACTACGCCGCTTAGTTTGTAATCACTGCCTTCAAGCATAATAGGAAGGCCGATTTTTATTTTGTTTCCTCCTATTACAGGTCCGTCAGGAGTAATCACCGCCGTGTCAGTCACGGTAACAAGATAATCAAAAGTGTATTTGTAAGATGGTTCTTCATTATTAGGAGGCCAGGGAGTCTTTTCTGATTTAATTATTTCGAGTTCTGTATAAGGCACGTTTCTTATTGTAATAAAGGTTTTTCCCCCCGGAACAAACAAGTCCTGAGTGTGGGTTATTTTTTCTTCTGTAAGTAGGACATCAATTTCAATAGGTGCCAGATTATGTATAATCTCACTAGAAGCGGACATCTTCCCTTTTTTGACCAGAAAAACCGCCAGTAGTGTAATTATAATGAATGCTACAATTGTTATATCCCAGGCGTTTAAAAGGCCAAACAGTTTAAATTCTTTAAATTTTTGCATTTAATTCCTCCATATCGATCTCTTCTAAATTAGCTATCAACTCGTCAACTGATGTAGTTGCGGCCCCAAATTTTCTAACAACAATACTGGCTGCAAGATTGCCGATTATGGAGGCCTCCATTCCGCTTGCTCCCGCACAAAGCCCTAAAATAACCGAAGCTACAACTGTATCCCCTGCGCCTGTTACATCAAAAACTTCTCTCCTGTTAAATGCAGGAATATTTACCACGTTGCCGTCTTTTTCGAAAAGAATCATACCTTCTGATCCCCTGGTTATGAGCACTTTATCTGCCTGTGTCATGTTGAGGAGGTCTTGTCCTGCTTTTAATAATGTTTGTTTGTCAGTTATTTTGTAACCAAGTGTCTTTTCAGCGTCAGGCTGGTTAGGCGTCATTATGGTTACGTCTTTAAACCTGTATAAGTCGTCCTGTGAATCCACAGCAATTAATTTTCCATATTCATGCGCGGTATTTATGGCTTCCTGTATAACTCTTTCAGTCATTACCCCGATCCCGTAATCCGATAAGAGTATTCCGTCATAATGCGGGGTTAATTCTTTTATTTTAGCGATAATTAAGTCTTCTGTTTCCCGGCTTACAGGCTCTTTTGTTTCCCTGTCGATCCTTATTATCTGCTGAGTAACTGACTGGGCGGATGAGCCGGAAATCCTGGTTTTTGTGGTTGTTACCCTGGCGGAGTCTGTAATAATACCATTTACGTCAATGTTTGAGGAATGCAGCGTATTTTTTAGCATGGTGCCATGATAATCATCACCAATTGTGCCAATGGCTCCAACTTTACCTCTGTTGAGTTTTGATATGTTATTTGCTGCGTTTGAGGCTGCACCCAGGAGGTTATCAGTTTTTGTATGCTTTAAAATTAATACTGGCGCTTCACGGGATATTCTGTGACTTCCGCCATATATCATTTCGTCAAGCGCAAAATCCCCTATAACAAGTACGCTAACTTTGTTTAAATTTAGTATAATTTCTTTTATATTATTTTTACTAAACAAGTTTAACTCCTAAAACCGAATTACAGTATAATATAATAATATATTATAAAGGTCGATAAAATTGGTAGAGCAAAAATCCAAAAAGTTTGTGTTTAATGTGGATCAGGAAAATGTCTCTTTTGTAGAAAGTTTATCCTATGAACAGAAAAACGAGTTAATAAATAAGTTGTTAACGGATTATCAGGATTTTTCTGCTAAAGAGGAAAAAGGTAAAAATTTAATTGCATTTTTCAAGAAAATTGTTATCTTTTTATTCATAGCGCTGATAGGGACTCCATTATTTATTATGAGTGTAAACTTCTTTTTTGATCATACGTTAAACAGTTATTCACAAATGGAAAGGAATTTTGAAAGGCTGTTCAATGGACAATAACACTAATCAAAGATGGTATGATACAGATCCGACAGTTAGTCTTGCTGTAAGTTTTGTAAGAAATCTAGCAATTGAAGAACAGACAGAAATTGCCAGAAGAATAATTGAAAGAGGGCGGGCATTAGGTATAAAAGTGAATGAAGTTAGGATTGTACTTCATAGAAGATGGTATGATGAGAATGAAGAGCTGGGGACTGCAATGGAGTATCTTAGGCTGGCGGAGCCGCATGACCGCAAGGCTATTGCGCTGGATGTGATTGATTTTTTAACCAAGATAAAGTAAATTAGACAGGTTCATTCTGAAAAACAGTACTTAATTCCGTAATAAGTGGATCTTTACCGATTTTATTTTGAACTTTATTATAAGCTCCCTGCTCAATCTGTCTAATTCGCTCACGTGTCACTTCATATTCATCGGCGATACCCTGAAGGGTTTTTTCATCTTCTTCAGGATCACCAATTCCATGTCTTTTATAAAGTACGTCTTCTTCTTTTTTAGAAAGTTTCGCCCGTTTAATTATTTGAGATATTAATTCGGGAGTCTTTTTTTTAAAATCTTTTTTTATGGCTGCTTCACCGCTTGAAAGATGATTTTCGTCCGCAATAACATCCTCAATAGTTGTATCATCATCATTCGTCGGAGTAGAAAGAGAAATAAAAGTTTCATTAATTATTTGTTTTATCTTTTTTTGTTGTTCAGGGTTTAATTTTGTTTTTTCCTGGATTTCTGATGGGGTAGGTTCCCTGCCTAATTCCTCCTGGAGTGTTTTTGTAGCCTTTTTAAAGGCGGAAATACGGTTATTAATGTGATTAGGCAATATTATTTCTCTAGTTTTATTATAAATTGTATCTATAATACTATTTCTGACATAGTGCTTTGAAAACGTCCTAAAAGGAACACTTATAGTATAATCATATAACTTTGCAGCCTTCATAAGACCAAGGTTTCCAGCCTGAATAGCATCATCAAATTTCAATGTGGGATATTTAGATGACATCTGCCCTGCAATACCCGGAACAGTACGAAGATAGGATTTTACCAGCTTTTTCTGTGCTTCTTTTCCTATTTGCACGTCAAGTTTATTTTTTGAAATTTCTTCAGCATATCTCCCTGCGTTAATTTGTTCATAGATTTTTTGTTCTTCTTCAGGTGTCAGCATTGGTATTTGATAGATTTTACTTAAATACCATGTTTCTTCATATGGTTTATCATACATAGTATCCGTTCTTCTCTCCTGCCTGACAAAAGTATTCCCATCGCCAAATGATATTTTGGGCGGCTTTGTATGTGAATTAATATTATTTGTGTAAGGATTGGTTTTTGGGGAAAAATTATTGTTAATAATCATTTGTTATATTCCATCGTCTGTTTAAATAAAACCTGAACATAAAAAAAATTGACTAATATGTATGACAAATTTTTATTTAAAATGAAACAAATCTAGTTACGCTTCCAGATACATCCTACGTACATCTGTAAATAGAGGTTCTTCACTATTTTCTTCCACTGTAGTTTTGATTTTATTCATAGCTTTTTTCTCAGCCACTCTGATTGCCTCACGTGTTTGTCCATATTCGTCTGCAATTTGCTGAAGGGTGTTTTCTTGCCCTTTAGGATCAGTAATTCCATGTCTTTTATTCACTATATTTCTCTCTTTGTCAGTAAAGTTCTTCATTACCCGAGAAATAAATTCCGTCACTTTTGCATCATACTCTCTATCTATGGCAACTTCTTCAGTACTCTTTTCTTCGTCATCTGCAATAAAATAATCAAGAGTTGAATCTCCATCATTGACCTCGGCGGATAATGAAGTTTCTTTCCCAAATTTCCTTAATTCATCTTGTTTTTCAACAGGTATTCCTGTTCTATCTTCGAGTTCTTCCGGAGTAGCTTGCCTGCCCAGTTCTTTTAGAAATTTTTTATCTGCTTTATCCAGAACTGATCTCTGCTCTATAACCCACTTTGGGATTCTTACTACCCTATTTATATTTTCATTTTCACTATTAAGTGCATTTGAAATACTATTTATAATGCCCTTCCTTAGATATTCCTTAAAATCATGGCCCATAGTGCGGTCAAATGTTTTTATAGCATTCCTATTGCCTATTCTTCCTAATTGGCAAGCATCTTCAAAGCTTAATAAACCCTTAGAAGAAAATGAGTTCGCGATTTTTGGAATAAGATGATCATAGGCTACTGCCAGTTTTTCCTCTGCTTCCTCCATTTTTTCTACGGCTATCTTAAGTTCGTCTAAATTAGCATTTTTATATTTCTCAGCCCCCTCTATAATTTTTTCAGCTTTCAAACTTTTTTTTAACATACCAGCAAGATCCCTCACGACCTCTTTGTATGAAACGACTGGAGTTGAATTATTAGTTTGAAAATAAGTACGTTCTTTTATTAATTTTTGAACAAATTCTTGCTTCTTGAAGTCGAGTTGATTAATAAAGGAACTCCAGGATTTATGCCCACTAAGTTCAAGTATTTTTTTTGCAATATTACCACTATTAGTACCTACTGCAGCCATTTCCATAACTTTGTCCATACCTGATGGGACGACATTCCTTAAAAGTTCTTCGGCTCTTAAACCCATAGTATAATTTTCTGCGGCATTTACTGCTTCTTCATTTTTTATAGTTTTTGCTGATGCGGATTTATCTATTATTTTAGTAGTCTCGACACCGATTACAATGTTTCTCGCCTTTCTTCCGGCACTTACTATTTCATGGAGTTTACGTTCTTCTTCTCTTTCTAACGGTTCGATAGGTCCATCCTGCAAAGGTTTAATCTCTACTTCCTCTATAGGTTCGATTTCTTGTTCCTCTGTCAATAATTCAGGCTCTTCATCAGGCAAAGGTTTCATCATTTCTATCCATCCTAGTTCATCTATATACCTATATGCTCCCTTAAAACTCAGAAGTGAGCTGGCATTAGAATATTGCTTAAGTTCTGGTTTCACTGCATTTGGGCATGCAATGTAGGGTGTTTTTACAGGCATTATTTGATATGTGTTACTGCAAATAATCAATTGTTCACTCTCATTTTATTTAATTAAAATTTTCCTAAATAAATAAAACCAGAACATAAAAAAAATTGCTTAATATTCAAATAAAAAAGACCGGTACGAAACCGATCTAAGTAAACAGCTTATGAGTGAGAGTGGAATATACTGTTGTTAATATAGTCAAACAAAAGCGTAATAAATATTACCTGATCCGGTAATTATTAGGTATAATTTTAGTGTTGAGGAGAAAAGGATAAAGAAGTAATGAGCGACCAGCAACAGCAAATAAACTATAAAGATACACTAAACCTTCCCCAGACAGCATTCTCTATGAAGGCAAACGCTGCTGTAAAAGAGCCTGAAACGCAGAAATTCTGGGAAGAAAATCACATATACGAAAAGAACCTTGCACAAAGAAATAAACAGCATAAATTCGTGCTCCATGACGGCCCGCCGTATTTGAGTTCGGATAAAATCCATATCGGAACCGCATTGAACAAGGTATTAAAGGATATAGTGGTTAAGTACAAATCCCAATCCGGATTTTACAGCCCATACGTGCCTGGTTATGATGGGCATGGACTACCAATTGAAAATGCAGTAGTGAAATCCATAAAAGGAGGCAGGGAAGCCATAACTCCGCTTGAATTAAGGCAAAAAAGCAGGGAATTCGCCCTTAAAAACCTTAAAGGCCAGGAAGACAATTTTAAAAGACTCGGTGTATGGGGTGACTGGGCTCATCCTTATATAACCATTGCAGCTGATTTTGAGGCGCAGCAGGTAAGGATATTCGGGGAAATAAATAAAAAAGGCTACGTATACAAGGGCTTGAAGCCTGTTTACTGGTGTGCGGAATGCGAGACAGCTCTTGCAGAGGCAGAAGTTGAGTATGCTGATCATAAGTCCACCAGTATATACGTGAAGTTTCAATTTACTGAAAGCGATGCGGCAAAATTAAATATTAACAAACCGCTATTTATGGTTATCTGGACAACTACACCATGGACACTGCCGGCTAACCTTGCTATTGCAGTACATCCAAATTTTGAATACTTATTTGTCCAGAAAAGCGAAGAGGTTTATGTAATAGCTAAGGACCTCCTGGAATCAACTGTAAAAGACATAGGCTGGGAAGAAGGCTCATATAAAATACTCGGTAGCATAAAAGGCGAAAAGCTTGAATATTTGAATACCATGCATCCCTTTATGGGCAGGGAAAGTATGATAATCCTGGGTGATCACGTTACAACTGAAGCAGGAACCGGAGCAGTACATACAGCACCGGGGCATGGTATTGAAGACTACGAAGTGGCAATTAAATATAAGCTCGGAGTCATCTCTCCCCTTACAGATAAAGGGGTATTCACCGCAGAAGCGGGAAAATATGAAGGTATAAAATATAATAAGGCTAATGCAGAAATTGTTAATGACTTGCAGGAAAGCGGAGCCTTGTTATCGAAAGTAGAAATAATGCACAGCTATCCGCACTGTTGGAGATGTAAGAGTCCGGTTATTTACAGGGCAACTGAGCAATGGTTTATAAATGTTGAAGCTTTCAGGGATAAAGCACTTAAGGCTATTGATGAAGTGCAATGGATCCCGACAGCAGGACGCCAGAGAATATACAACATGGTAGAATCCCGTTCTGATTGGTGTATCAGCAGGCAAAGAGTATGGGGTGTCCCAATACCGGTGTTTTACTGTTATGATTGCGGCAAACCCATTATTACAGATGAAACCATTGAAAATGTAGCCAGAGTATTTGAGAAGGAAACGTCTGATGCGTGGTGTAAATATTCTGCTGATGAGCTTCTGCCTGAAGGTTTCAGGTGTCCATTCTGTGCAAGCGACCATTTCAGGAAAGAAAATGACATCATGGATGTGTGGTTTGACAGCGGAATAACGCATTCTGCGGTTGTGGACGCAAGAAAAGATGAGTTGTGCGGCTCTCCTGTGGAATTATACCTCGAGGGTTCTGACCAGCACCGAGGCTGGTTCCAGTCATCATTATTAACCAGCGTGGCAACAAAGGACAGAGCTCCTTATAAGGCTGTTCTAACGCATGGTTTTGTGCTTGACGCGCAGGGCCGTAAAATGAGCAAAAGTATGGGCAATGTTACTGAGCCCCAGAAAATAGTTAATCAGTATGGCGCTGACGTGTTAAGGCTTTGGGTAGCCAGTGTTGACTATACAAATGACGTTAAAATTGGCGATAATATAGTTCAGCAGCTAGTTGAGGTTTACAGAAAAGTTAGAAACAGTGTAAGGTTTATACTTGGCAACCTTTATGACTTTAATCCATCACAACATGCTGTAAAATATGAAGATTTAAACGAGATTGACCGGTATGCCCTACACAGGCTGCAATTGTTGGTTGAAAAAGTCAGCTCAGCGTTTTATGATTATGAATTTTATAAATATTACCAGCTAATGCAGAATTTTGCTGCAATTGATCTGAGTGCGCTGTATTTTGACATAGTTAAAGACAGGCTTTATACCGCAGGAAAAGATTCATTAACAAGAAGGTCAAGCCAGACAGTGCTTTATGAAATATTGAATGTGCTGACAAGGATGTTAGTGCCTGTCACGCCGCATCTTGCAGAAGATATATGGAAGCATGTCATTCCTGAGCAACGAGGTGAACTGGAAAGCATCCTGTTGTCTGATTGGCCAGAAGTGAATGAAAAATATAAAAATCAGGCATTAAGCGATAAATGGGATAAAATTATCCATTTACGGGAAATAGTCACAAAAGCAATAGAACCTGCCCGCGCACTCAAACAAATAGGGAGCTCACTGGAAACAGCGGTTTATGTAAAAGTAGAAGACCAGGAAGCTTTAAAATCCGTTCAGGATGAGCTTAAAAATGTGTTCATCACCTCGCAGGCATTTATCATTTCTGATGGTGAAGAGCCTCAAAATGTACTGAATACATTACAAGAAGAGGGATACACGGTTTATGTAACGCCTGCATTGGGTGAAAAATGTCCGAGGTGCTGGAAATTTACCCGCAATGAAGGTGAAGAAATTTGTATAGAATGCAAGGAGGCTTTATGAGATCAACAAACCCTTTATTAAGTGAAAAAGCATTTGAGAATCGCGGTTATTCATCTTATTCCCGCGATTTAATGACTATTGACGGCACAGTAAATAAAGTAGGCATGTTGCTGTTATTAACAGCGGGCATGGCGTTATTTAGCTGGATGATGTTCGGTGGTACCGGGCTTGTTCAATTATGGATGATTGTTGGCGCAATTGGTGGATTTATAACTGCAATGGTTACTGTGTTCCAGAAACACTTATCCGGCATAACCGCACCTATATACGCCCTTTTTGAAGGGGTTTTTCTGGGATGTTTTTCCGGTTATATGGAAACCATTTATCCGGGAATAGCTTTTCAGGCTGTATGCCTCACATTTTTCGTTTTATTCAGCCTTTTACTGGTTTATAAAGCAAGAATTATCAATGTGACCCAGAATTTCCGACTTGGCGTGTTTGCAGCTACAGCGGCAATCGGTTTATATTACCTATTTTCATTTACTGTTAGCTTTTTTGGCGTGACTGTACCCTTTATACACGATTCCGGCCTGATGGGCATTGGCTTCAGTGTTGTTGTGGTTGTAGTTGCATCGTTAAACCTGGTGCTTGACTTTGATTTTATTGAAAAAGGATCGCAGTCAAACCTTCCTAAATACATGGAGTGGTATGGCGCTTTTGGTCTTATGGTTACGCTGATATGGCTTTATGTAGAGTTGATAAGACTTTTGGCCAAATTAAGATCAAATAAATAAATATTTGCCAATTCGATGAAAATTGCTTAATATTCTTTAAGCTGTATTGGAAAAAAATCATCAGCGTTATTTAATATATTATGTTTAAAAATTTATTAATAGTAATTGGGTTAATAATAACCCTGTTTATAAATAATGTGCGTGTCGGGGCAGAGGAAGTAAAGGAAGTTGAAGAAGCCCCGCCTCTTAAGGGTAGCGTTTCAGTAATTAATGTTAAAAGCGATAAAATTAAGTATTATCCTGAAAAAGACCAGTTTGTCGCTACCGGAAATGTAGTAATAAATGTAGAAGATAAGAAAACTATTATTGAATCTGATGAAGTTATTCTTGATCAGACAAATCAAGTTATTATTTCAGAAAAAAATGTAAAAATAACCAAGCAAGGCACCGTAGTATATGGTGATTATGCAAGATTTGACCTGACTAAGGACTCTGCTCTTATAAGCCAGCCTGATGCTGACTTAGCTCAAATAAAAATAGAGGCTAAAACTGCGGAAGTAGTTTCTGATGACCTTGAATTGTTACAGGGTAAAGCAACTTTTAAAGACAAAAATATGGTAATACCGCTTTCTACAGGAACATTTAGCGGAAGTGGCGGTAATAGGTTATTTCAAAGTCGTACTAATGTTGAACCCCGCTTAAAATACGATGTAAAAGCAAAAGAAGTAATGGTTGAAACGCATGAGAACTATAATGTAATAACTCTCAAAAATGCGTCTATAAGCATAAATAAGTTTCCCATCGCTAAAGTCCCGGTTTTGCAGATCGTTAAAGATGCAGAAACCAGCAGAATTGAAACAATGTTTCCGGAATTCGGCCATGAAAAGGAAATAGGGGCTTATATAGGTCACGGGCATGTATTTCTTATGCCCAGCGGTAGTACATTAAAGGCTCTTCCTGTATTTGCCTGGGGCGATGGTGGCGTTGGTGTTGGCGGAATGGGACGATATATGAGCAGGACAAATAAAACAGAGGTTCTTTATTCCACTATACATAACAGGTTTTCTATTCATGGCGAACAGGATTTTAATCTTATTTCTCCTGACACAATTATCCAATATGGTACTAATGCATTTTTTGATAATGGTTTTTTTGGTGAACAAAAGCCACAATACTTGCTTGAAGTTGTTGATAACAGGAAAATTACAGAAGCATACAACTGTCAATTTTTATTAAGGTCAAGTGCCGGATTTGCAGAAGAACTTGGTAATTTTTCCACAGGTAAATTCCAGCTTCAGGGCACTATAGCTAACATTGAACCTATATTTAATTACAAAGATTACCTAAGACTTGGCATTGAGTCGAATTTTGCTATATCAGCTTATGGAACAGGCGATACATATGGTGTTGCGAGGATTGGTCCTACGATAGCGAGTAACTTGGGGCGAGTAAATCTTTGGGCTGCTTATTATCAGGGTGGTGTTTACGGAAAAACGCCTTTCTTTTACGATCAATATCTTTATGGGAAAAGTAATGTAGTGTTTAATGGCAATGTAAAAATTACAAAGTACCTGTCTATGGGCTATTTAACAAGTTTAAATCTTACTAAAGATAACTGGCAGAATGAAATGGTAACGGAAAACCAGATTTTTGCATGGATCGGGCCTGACGATTTAAAATTAAAAGTAGGTTATGATGTTGAAAGACAAAGACCTGTTTGGGGTTTTGATATGCTTTTGGGGTCAGATACTTCAGCATTTAACTTTGAAAAATTAAAGGTGAAACAAAGATGAGTTTAAAAGATTGGTTTGCAAAGCGAAAGAAAAAACAACTAAACGTCGCATTAGTGGAGTCAAAAATATCAGGTGATGACCTGAGTAAATTATGGGATAAATGCTACAACTGTAATACGCAGTTGCCTAAAAAAGACCTTGAAAAAAATATGTTTGTCTGCCCCAAATGTGATTATCATTTTAGAATTGGGGCTAAAACGAGAATATTTCAGCTTTTTGATGAGGGATCATTTCAAGAAATTGATTGCAATATATATCCTTCTAACCCGTTGGAATTTGTTGACACTATGTGTTATAAAAAGCGGCAGGATGAAGCCAGAACTAAATCAAAGCTTAACGAAGCTGTTATTACAGGGATAGGTAAAATAAATAACTGGGAAGTTGCTGCTGCAGTGATGGATTTTGCTTATATGGGCGGCAGTATGGGTAGTGTAGTTGGTGAAAAGGTAACCCGACTAATTGAAGATGGCATAAAAAGAAGAATACCAATAATTGCTATCACTTCATCAGGCGGCGCAAGAATGCAGGAAAGCTGTCTTAGTCTTATGCAAATGGCAAAGACAAGTTGTGCAATTGCAAGAGCTAATGAAGAGGGAGTTCTTTATATAACAGTGCTTACTGAGCCGACGTTTGGCGGTGTAACTGCAAGTTTCGGCACGTTAGGGGATATAATTATTGCAGAACAGGGTGCAAGAATTGGGTTTGCAGGAAGAAGAGTAATTGAGCAGACCATAAGGCAAAAATTGCCCGCGGATTTCCAGACAGCAGAATACCTTCTTAAATATGGCCAGGTGGATATGGTAAGCAAAAGAAAAGATTTGAAAGAAATGCTGGAAAGGCTTATCAGGATTCATTCCGGGGCTCTTAAACAAGGAGCAAATAAATAATGAAAATATTAACGCCACTAGAATTTGAAAAATCTATATATCAAATTGAAGATAAAATAGAAGAACTTAAAAATTTAAGCGAGGAAACAGGAATCGATCTGGATAATCAGATAAAAACTCTGGTAGAACAGGCTCAGGACTATAAAGAGCAACTTTATTCAAATCTGAGTCCCTCACAAAAACTTCAAATCGCGCGGCATTCAAAAAGACCTACTTTTCTTGATTATGTTTCTATGATTACAACGGATTGGGTGGAAATGCATGGTGATCGTGCAGGGACTGATGATCGAGCAATTATGGGTGGGATCGCCATTATAGAAAACCAGCCTGTAATGTTGATAGGTACTCAAAAAGGAAAAACTACCAAAGAAAACCTTGAATATAACTTTGGTATGCCGCAGCCTGAAGGATATAGAAAGGCTTTAAGGTTGTTTAATCATGCTAATAGGTTCAATTTGCCTATTATTACCCTTATAGACACCCCTGGTGCATATCCTGGAATTAAGGCAGAGCAGACTGGGCAGGGCATAGCAATTGCAGTTAACCTGTGCGAAATGGCAAAACTTGAAACCCCGCTGATTACCGTGATTCTTGGCGAGGGGTGTTCAGGCGGTGCACTTGGCCTGGCTGTAGCAAACAGGGTGTATATGTTGGAACATGCGCTTTATACGGTTATTTCACCGGAAGGATGCGCTTCTATATTATGGAGAAGTGCGGATATGGCATGTATTGCCGCTGAGTCCTTAAAAATTACTTCTGATGATCTCTTAAGGCTTGGAATAATTGATGGGGTAATAAAAGAGCCTCTTGGTGGCGCGCACTATGACTGGGAAATGACTGCAAATAACTTAAAGCAGCAAATTCTTGAAAGTATTAAAGAGTTATCTAAAATGTCTGGCAATGAAATTAAAACGGATAAATATGATAAATTCCGCAAAATGGGCGTGTTTGTAGAGAGGTAAAATGTCGCAACATATTGAAATATGTGTCGAAACATGCACGCTATGGGCGGAGTATGTAAGTCAGCTCTTAATTGACAAGCTTGGCTGCAATGGTACAGTTATGGAGGATGGCGCTGTTAAGGGATATTTGCCCTTTACTAAAAATCCGGATTTAAGCCTGCTTCAAGACTGGCCGGTAAGTACAAAAATTATAAAAGACGAGGAATGGGCAGAAAATTGGAAAAGATACTGGCATCCACTTAAGGTTTCAGAAAAAATCGTAATTTGTCCGAGTTGGGAGCAGTACGCTCCTGAAAATGGGGAAATTGTTATCAGTCTTGATCCAGGCAGTGCATTTGGCACAGGTACACACGCTACAACCCGGTTGTGTATTGAGGCAATTGAAAAGATTGTGCCGCAATTTAGTGGTGAAATTTCAATGGCAGATATTGGTACAGGCTCAGGCATACTTTCAATCTGTGGCGTAAAGCTGGGAATTAAAAGTGCAACAGGAGTGGATAATGATGCATCGGTTATTCCTGTAGCAATTGAAAATGCGCAAATAAACAGTGTTGATGGCGACTGTGAATTTTTTACAGGCAGCGCTTGTAGTATCAAAGGCAAATATGAAATAGTAACAGCAAATATTCTTGCAGAAGTAATAATAGAAATAGTAGAAGAACTTAAAAACCTGTTAAAGCCGAATGGAACAATGATTTTAAGTGGAATTATTGAAAAGAAACTAGCTGATGTTGAAAATGCTCTTAATCAGGCAGGCTTAAAAACTCGTGAAGTACTGACAGAGCAGGGTTGGGTTGCGGTAATTGCCGGTTTTTAAGAATATGTTATAATTCCTCTATATCCTTTTGGGAGTGGATTACGATTGCAAAATAACATTATAGAGAATGAAGAAACAAAAATATGGCTGGAGGAATACAAAAATGCTTCCAGCAATAAGACAAAAAAGCAGCTTAAAAATCTTATAGCTCATTTTTATCTACCTCTTGTAAAAAAAATAGCCTATGGTTTAGCCAGACGACAGTCTGACCCTGTAGAAGATATTGTGCAGGTGGGTTGTCTCGGGTTAATGAAAGCGATAGAACAATATGATGGTAATTTTGAAACCAGCTTTAAAACTTATGCAACTCACAGAATAACCGGAGAAATAAGACATTACCTCAGGGATAAAATTTCAATAATCAGGGCGCCAAGAGAGCTTCTGGAATTATCATTCAGGATGAATTCAATTGCCGAAAGGTTAAAAATTAAGCTGGGGCGACAGCCAACAGAGCTGGAAATTGCTGATGAGTTACAAATGTCTATTAGCAGGATTAATGAAGCAATTGAAGTTGACAGGAGAAAACAGACAATATCCCTTGACCAGATTATGAATATATCAGAAAGCGATCAGTACACGCTGGTAGAGAGATTAGTTGACGATAAATATGAAGATCAGCAGAATTTTCAGGAAGACAGGATAATGCTTATGGAAGCTGTGGAGCTGTTGTCTGAAAATTTAAGACAGGTAGTGAAAATGAGTTTCTTTCAAGACCTTAATCAGGTAGAAATAGCTGAGAAAATTGGTATTTCACAAATGCAGGTCAGTAGAAGGATTAAAAAAGCAACTGAAGAACTTTTTCGTATTATTACAAATCAGGAAAGATAATAAAAATGATGATTTACAGTATTTACTTTTTTGTAATTGGTCTAATAGTGGGAAGTTTCTTAAATGTTATGGCGTTAAGGCTTCTTAGTGGTGAAGATTTTGTTTTTGAGCGCTCAAAGTGTCCTAATTGTAAGGCAAAAATAGCCTGGTATGATAACATTCCCATACTCAGCTATATCTTACTCAGAGCCAAATGCAGGCAATGCGGCAAAGGTATAAGCATTCAATACCCCATAGTTGAGCTGTTAACAGGGCTTTTATTCTTGTTTATTTATCTTAACTGGGGACTGAGCCTTAAATCAGTATTTTTGTTTGTTCTGACAAGTTTACTTATTGTGATAACTATAACTGATTTAAAAGAAGAGGTTATATTTGATATAACTTCAATTCCACTTATTCCGTTAGGATTGCTGTATAATTTCCTTAATCTTGGCGGTGAAAACATGTTAATTCCAGCTATTATAGGCGCGATTATAGGTGCAGCGTTTTTTGAAATTTTTTCAAGAATTGGCATGGCTACAGTTGGACAATATGCTTTTGGGGGAGGGGACACTATTCTTGGCGCAGCGCTAGGGGCATGGTTTGGGTGGAAGTTCCTTATTGCAATATTGGCTATGAGCGTTTTCTTTCAGGCAATATATGGAATCCCGATTATTTTCTATAATATGTATAAGAGGAAGGATTACGCATCACTCTGGGCTATGGCAGGTTTGCTGTTTGCTATGGTAGTATCATTTTTTAGTAAGTATTTAACTTATTTAGGCGAGCCGCTTGTTGCAATATTTGTAATATTAATGACTTTCTTATTAGCTGGAATTTGTGTATATATTATCTTTAAGAAGATGAGGGAAACGCAAAACCATACAATGCTGCCATTTGGACCTCCGCTGGTTGCTGCAGGATTTATAGTAATGTTTTTTGGCGATTATGTTTCAAGGTATATTCCCTTTTAAAAAACTTATTTGATTTATCATATTAATATGAAACGAATATTAATATTATGTATGCTGATATTGTTTTTTCTGGCAGGGTGTGTGAAAAAGCCTGAAAAAACAGTTATTAAATTCATGAGCTGGGGCTCGAAATCCGAAGTTAGCATTATCCAGCCTTTAATAAAAGAATTTGAGTCGCAAAATCCAGATATTAAGGTTGAATTTATTCACACTCCAAATAACTATTTTCAGAAACTTCATTTACTTGCAGCTTCAGGGTTAACTCCTGATGTGGTCTTTGTAAATAACATATACGGCCCTCTTTATGCTGAAAACGGCATTTTTATGGATTTAAGCGGGTATTTTACAGGAGCAAAATACTTTCATAAAGAGGCATTGCATGCACTTAACCATAAAGGAAAGCTCTATGCTGTCCCGCGAGATGTATCAAACCTTGTTATTTACTATAATAAGGATATTTTTGATAAACATAATGTGTCATACCCATCATCTGACTGGACTTTTGAGGATTTCCTCAATATCTGTAAAAAACTCACAAATAAGAACAACTGGGGAATAAGTTTTGAGGAAGCGCCGCTGTTCTGGTTGCCTTATCTGTGGAGTAACGGTGGAGGATTCATCAGCCCTGATTTAAAGCAGATTGATCTGGATAAACCGGAAGCAATACAGGCAATTCAATTTTATTCTGACTTAAGAAATAAGTATCATGTAGCTCCCACAAAAAGTCAGACTGGCAGCGCCACGATGGCGCAGCTTTTTATGCAGGAGAAGCTGGCCATGCACTTCAGTGGAAGATGGTTTATGCCTATTTATACGCAGGAGATTAAATTCAACTGGGGAATAGTAAGGTTTCCTAAAGGAAAGGCAGGATCTGTGGTGGGTTGTGATTCATCAGGCTGGGCAATAAGCTCAAAAACTATGCATCCAGAGGAAGCATTACGTTTTGTTCGATTTCTTTCATCAAAAACTTCTATAGAAAAATTTACAAAAAGCGGATTAATAACACCTGCCAGAATGGATGTAGAAGACCCTGTGGAGGTTTTCACGGAAACAATTAAGTATTCTATTCCCACACCTGTAACACAAAATTACCAGCGATTGACAGATATCCTGATTAATGCCCTGGAGCCTGTATGGGCAGGTAAAACTACTGCAGAAAAAGCTGTTGATGAAAAACTGATTCAGAAATTCTATTTACAATAAATAAATTTTATTCAATAATATTAAAGTTAATTAGGAAAAATTTAGGAAAAGAGACTCCAATGATCTATCAAAAATTTCAAGACCAACAATTACACTGTGCTGATTGTGGCCAAGACTTCAACTTTAGCGCAGAAGACCAAGAATTTTACGCACAAAAAGGATATTCAAATCCAAAAAGATGCGCTGTTTGCAGAGCCAACAGAAAAATGTCCGATACAAGAAAAGGCGGCGGCGGTGGCGGCTCAAGAGGCGGCTATAATAATAAACCTAAATATCAGGTAATTTGTAGCGCATGTGGTTGTGAAACTACAGTTCCTTTCGAACCAAAAAACGATAGACCTGTTTATTGTTCTGATTGTTATAAAAATAGCTATTAATAAAAGGTAATAATTTGGCTAAAAATAATCAAAAAAAGGAAAAAGCTGAGCGAAACAAAGCTTATGCCAATAAATACAGGAAAAGAACTTCCAGTAAAAGTTTTGGAAAAAGAAAGTTTAATAACGATTAATACCGTTATACGACTTCTAACATAAGACATATGTTACGTAATTTTAAGCCTAAAAAAGCCTGAAATAGTGAAATATAACTTTTTATAATTTATAATTAATAATATATTATAAAAGGACAATACTAATGTTTGAAATCGAAGGATATTCAAGCGTATATTCAAATCTATTAATGAATAGTTTACTGGTGGATAACATGTTTGTTAATCCGCCAGTTTTGCCTATGTACAATTCATATAATGATATGCTGCCTGATATGTTGACTACTGAAATTGATGATTATTATGGAGAAGAATACACTTTAGATATTTCACCTGAAGCGTATAAATTATCTATAATAGACGGACTTCTTCCTCCGGGGAAATGGTAGCGAGCTACTTTAATTTTTCTGTAACATCTGTCTGGATAAAACCACACCCATAGTATGTAAAATAATTTTTATCTTCTAAAAGAGGATAATCAGCTTGAAATAAATCATTAAATATTACCCGGAAAGAATTTACCGGAGTTATTGTTTCATAAAAATTATAGGAAATCCGATTCTTTTCAGGTATATAAAATGCGTTTAAAATGCCAAAAATTGGTTTAATCATTTCTTCTTTTGGAGATAGATAATCAATTTCGCTTTTGCATAAATCTTTTTTTAACTCGTTAGAATCCAAAACGGAATTTTGGTTTTTGAAAAAACCGCTTTCTATCATATGTTTAACAATATAATGATGGGAACCATGATCAGATTGCAGAATTATTATATTATTGTCAGGTGATTTTGCCAGTATTTCTCCAATAACCTCTTTTATTTTGTTGTTAGTATAAATTATATAATCCAGGTAAAGTTGCTTTTGATCCCATTCCATAAGTGGTGTTCTATCCCTTGTTATTTTTTTTCCATATTTGTCATAAAGATATGGGGGATGTGGTAAGTCAAAATGGGCATATATAAATTTATTTGATATTTTAGGGTTTTCACAGGTTTTTATTATTGACTCAAAGGTTTTTTCTTGCCAATTTCTTCGTGACTCCCAGAGAAATTCAATCACTCTTTCTTTGCTTTTATTACTTATAAAAGCAAGAATCGAATTATCATAAAGAAAATATTGAATGTTAAACTGATTTTCTCTTATACTGCTTTTCTTATTAGCTTGCTCCTGAAAATCAGAAAACCATCCGGATCCATCATAATGAATAAATTCATACCCCATTTTTTTTAAAAAAGCTGGTACGCTGCTGGTTTTTCTTAATTTACTTAATTGATATGCGCAATTATCTTCATTACATTTGTCATGTATATAATTCATATTTAATGATGAAGTTATTGACATATGTGTAATCGGATAGTTAGCAGTAGAATTTTTGGCTACATAAAAACCTTTTTCTTCAAGCCAGGAAGTGAATTCAGAATTATCAAAGCCGTAATATTTTGTCAAGGTGTTATTGCTTGAATATCCATCGAGTATAATATACAGTATGTTGGGGTAGTTTTTATTGAAAGAGATGTTTTTTTTATGTGTAGTTTTAAATTTGTTAATAGAGTCTGTAAAAATTTCTTTTGGTAATCCCAGCAAACAAATTATAATAAGAGAAATAGATGTAAAGTTTAATATATTTGTTATTTTTTCTGTTTCTTTAATTTTTGAATGTAATAAATACAAAACTACAATTATTACAGTAAAAAATATTAATGCTGAAATAAGTTTATTAACGCCTAAAAAATTATTTAATGCTTTATAAAAAAAGTTTGCGTTAAAAATGAAAATTGAAATCGTGGTAGTAAATATTGCGGTTTTTGATATGTCTTTAATAAAAATTTTTATACATATAAAAATTAGTGTAGATATTAAAATAAGCAGAGCAGCAGGACTAAAGATGTCTTGAATTCTTAACTCGACTATATTATTCACAATTAAAAATAAGGCAGGATATACACTAAAAAGAACAATGTGCACAAAAAGCTTGAATTTTTTTAACATGACTATATTTTAATTTAAAGTTTGAAATAATTACAGTTTTATTTATAATATTAGAACCAAGTAGATAATAGATTGGGGGAAATTTATGTCCAATTTCAACACATCTGACATTAGAAACGTTGCTTTAATCTCACACGTGGGTACTGGAAAAACATCTCTTGCTGATGCAATGCTCTTTGATGCCGGGCAGAATACAAGATTTGGTAAAGTTGACCAGGAAACATCTCTGCTTGATTATGAACCGGAAGAAGTGAAGAGAAGAACTACTATTAGCGCTTCCGTTGCAAGTTTTAACTGGAATAATACCCGCATAAACCTTATTGATACTCCGGGATCAGCAAACTTTGCCGCTGATGCAAGGAGCTGTATGCAGGGTGTGGACTCTATTGTGGTTGTTATTGACGCAACTGACGGGATTAAAATTCAGTCATCAAAATTCATTAAACAGGCACAGGAAATGGGACTTTCCATGTGCGTATTTATGAACAAACTGGAAAGAGAAAACGCTAATTATAAAGCGGTGCTTGAAAAACTCAAAAATTCATTTGCGGCAAAGCCCGTACCTATTCAATTACCGATTGGTCAGGAAGCTTCGTTTAAGGGTGTAGTTGATTTATTAACCCAAAAAGCATATATATTTGAATCGGATGAAAGCGGAAAATTCAAGGAAACTGATATTCCTGCTGAAATGAAAGATCAGGTAACTTCAACCAGGGAACAATCAATCGAATTAATAGTTGAATGTGATGATGAAATCCTTGAAAAGTACCTCGAAGGCCAGGAACTTTCGCAAGAAGATATAAATAAAGCATTAAAAGCTGGTATTAAAAATAAACAGATAGTTCCAATCTTATTTGGAGCAGCTACAAAAAACATTGGCGTAGCCCAGTTGATGAATTTCATTGCTGAATATCTTCCTTCACCGGCTGATAAATCAGGGGAACCTTTCTCATCGCTTGTATTTAAAACAATAGCAGATCCATATGCTGGTCAGTTAACTATATTAAGGGTTTTCTCAGGTAATATGACCTCTGATTCAACAGTATTGAACTCTACCAAAGGTGGAAAAGAAAGAATTGGGCAAGTATTGCACCTTGTGGGTAAAAAGCATGAACCTGCTGAAAAAGCTATCACAGGCGATATAGTAGCTCTTGCAAAACTTAAAGACACACACACAGGCGATACATTATGTGATGAAAAACACCCGGTAACAATTAAACCGATTAAACAGCCTTCTCCGGTAATTTCATTTGCAATTAAGCCTAAGAGCAAAGGTGATGAAGAAAAAATCCAGTCTGGCCTGAAAAGGCTGATGGAAGAAGATATTACCCTACAGTCCACCAGAAATACACAAACTAAGGAAATGATTTTATCCGGCATGGGACAAGTTCACCTTGACGTTGCAATAGAAAAACTTAAGAGAAAATTCGGCGTTGAAGTGCTTCTTGATACACCTAAAATACCTTATAAGGAAACAGTTAAAGGTGACGTAAGCATACAGGGTAAATACAAGAAACAATCAGGCGGTAAAGGCCAATATGGTGATTGTTGGATAGAAATACACCCGCTCGAAAGAGGTAAGGGATTTGAATATGTGGACAAAGTCGTGGGAGGCGCCATCCCAAGGCAGTATATTCCTGCTGTTGAAAACGGTATTAAAGGAGCTATGGAGGAAGGTGTGCTCGCCGGATATCCTGTAGTTGATATACAAGTTGTACTGTTTGATGGAAGTTTCCACCCGGTTGATTCTTCAGAAATGGCGTTTAAAGTTGCCGGTTCTATGGCGTTCAAAAAAGGCTTTGTGGAAGCTCAGCCGATACTTCTTGAACCTATTATGTATGTTGAAATCACCGTACCTGAAGAAAATGTTGGCGATATAATGGGCGATTTGAACGGAAGAAGAGGAAGGATGCTTGGAATTGAAGCGGAAGCTAGTACGCAGACTGTAAAAGCTGAAATCCCAATGGCTGAAATGCTCAGATATGCGCCTGATTTGGATTCAATGACGGGCGGAGCAGGTATATTCACAATGGAATTCACACGATATGAAGAAGTTCCAGCGCACACCGCACAGAAAGTTATTGACGAACACAAAGCTGCTAAGGAAGCTGAAGTCGGGTAAAAATAATTTAAAAAAATGCTTAGACCTCTATTTGATTTTAATCAAATAGAGGTCTACTAATATTAATTGCTTTATTGTTAATTTTTTTTACTTGAGTATTTGGTTTAACATTGACAAGGAGATAACTTTTATATAAAGTGGGAATCTAAAGAGGTCATATTGAGGTTTATGGTTATGAAAAACAAAATATTATTGATTTTTGTAATAGTCCTTTTAATGTCAGTAAATACTGCATCCGCAAGCACGTTGATACTACAAAATCCTGTAGTTGATTTTTATATGGAAAAAAATGAGAGCACAACGGTAACATATTGGGAAAAAGTAGACAATGGCCTATTAAGGTTAGAAGATTTCTATGATAATGGGGCTAAAGATTCATTTGCGTATTTAAATTTCAATATTCCTACCGGTTTAGCTGCAGATACAAATTTAGAATTGCATCTGGATGTAGCTTACCAAAACCTAAAACAACCTGAGGATGCTCTAATAAGAGTATTTTATGTTGCAAATGACTATGGAGTTATAAATCATCCTGATCAAATTACCGAAGGTCAAATTATACTTGGGGATGAACTTCTTACAGCAATAAAATATATAGATTATAATGGTGTTTTTAACCTTGGAACAATAGGTGACCAGGAAAGACTTTATGACCATTCACTTTCTCTCTTTATGACTTTAGATGATTCATCAAAAACACTAATATTAGAATTTCCGACATCGCCCGTGCCAGAGCCATCAAGTTTAATATTAGGTAGTTTGGCTGGAATTGCAGGACTAGTTAGAAGATTTTTTAAGGCTGCCTAATCTTTATATTAAAATTTTTGGTAGTGGTTAAATTTCAAGTGATAAATTGTAATGGATAATAAATATATGTGTAATAAGGTCATGCCAGAAG
>MFRL01000068.1 GCA_001784565.1 Candidatus Melainabacteria bacterium GWF2_37_15 | reverse complement strand
TGATCCTACAAATATGTGATTAAGGGAGCATCGACTCCAAGCATAGTGCCGTAGGCCTAACGCGCGAGTTAGTTAACGAATATTCTATGCGGGCGGGCACCCACCTGGATTTTCCGGGTATCAAAATCACTGGCTGTGCGGGGCCTTTTTTAATGCTTATTTAAAATCAAAATTTTGTTTCGCCAAGAGACTTAATTTTATTGGTTTTGCTTAAAATATGCATACTCAACTAGGCATGAATACTGCTTTTAAGACTGAATTTTAAAATATAATAAATTTAATGGTGCATAAAAGCACCTTACAAAAAAATTGATTATTAATTGCCGCGTGGGCTAAAGCCCACCCTATTTTATATTTTCTTGGAAACTGAAAAGTTTTACAAATTTGCATAAAAATTTACATTTGAGCCAATAATTGTTACAGGTCATATTAAAAATTTTACAAAAATTAAAAAAACAGTAATGGCTATGGCGAAAAGTCAACGCGCTAGGATTTGTCAGGGGGATCACAAAAATTGTTACATTTGGGTTTGTAAATTTACAATTGATATAAAAATTGTAACAATTATTGATAAAAATTTATTTTTCTTTAAAGATTTTCATAGCACGTTCGGCAATACCGGCAATAAAATTCCTGATTCTTCTTGCTGTTTTAGGCGCAATTTTCTCTAATTTATCTAACTTATCAGGTACCTTTTCAGTTATAGCGAATACATCAAAGGGCTCACAGTCAGATAACTTGGGGAAATCATTAATATCAGGTTTCTTCCTCAAATCAGGAATTATAAGTTTTTCCTTTCCTAATTCTTTTGCTGCTTTTCTATCAATATACTTCACCACGCCACGAGCAATAAGCTGTTGAGTCTTATCTATAATTCTTCCTGTAACAGTCAATTTTCCATCCCCTTGTATTTATTTATGTATAAACTTTATTATAAAATAAAAATATGGAAAATACCTACACCTTTATATCCAATAGCCCCGAAGATACCGATAAACTGGCCGAAAAGCTGGCTATAAATCTTAGCCCATCAGGGAATTTAATATGCCTGTATGGCGATATTGGCTCGGGCAAAACCACATTTGTTAAATCCCTGGCTAAACACCTCGGTATAACTGAAAAAGTTACCAGTCCCAGCTTTGTTATACTTAATGAATACCACTCCAACAACGTAAGCCTTTACCATTTCGACCTGTATCGGCTGGAAAAAGAAGGCGTGGAAACTATTATGGACGAGTTAAAAGAATATACAGAAAAGGAAAACTCAGTAACTGTAATAGAATGGGCAGAATTTTCTCCTGAGAGCTTGCCGGAAAATAGAATTGATATAGAAATAAAGTACCTGGGCGAAACCAGCAGGGAATTTGTCATAAAAAAAAGAGGGCAAAGCCCTCTTTCCACTCTCCACTAGTTTAGGGAAAATTCAATATTTGATTTTTTTGACCTCATCAGTTGAATAAACATAGAAATCGCCAGACAGCGTACATCTTCGCTCGTGAACTGAGTTTGAGTTTCTTTTAATTCTTCCTCAATCTCTTTAATACATTCTCCCAGCACTGTTGCGCTGACTTTAACCTGATCGATGTTAAGTTGTGCTGGTTGAGTTAGGTTTACGCCTGTTGCTGGGGAATCCCCATTAGCTTGTCTTATCATATAGCCATTGCCGGTTTGATTTGCTTCAAGGTAAACCTGGTCACCTTTTTTTAATTCTCTTATCCATTGTTTTTTCGGGTCACTGGCACTCACATACTGCTTGTAGTCACCAATATCGGCACTTTCAAATGTAATTGGCGCTGACTGGCCATAACCCATGTCTTTTTCCCATTCTTTTTTGTAGGGATACTTAACTTTCGCGAAAATCATACACGCATTCCTCCGTTTGATACATATTTTATTAACTACTTTTTAAATAAGCGTAATAAAATAGACGGAGAAAAAAAATTTTGTTTCCGGTTAAATAAAATTAACAAATAAAAATTAACATTTAAATTTTGCAATAAATGCTTTACTCAGTATTTCGATGTTTGTATACTACGCATACTGTAGTAATAAATTTAATTTTAAACAGGGATATAAAAGTGGGAAAATGTAAAAGAAGGTCTTTATTAAGGGCACGGTCCGACGTGTTCTCTACACAATTAACCAGAACTGACGCTTTAAATGTTGTAATGCAGGAAATGGCCAAAAATCCAGCAAGTATTCCAGCAAAAAAAATGATTGGCTTGTTTGGTTTAACAGCGGAGGAACTGTCAGAATCAGGCATGACGTATGAGGTGCTACGTTCCCTGGATGGAATTTTGACTTGAAAGCCATTGTATACAAAGAAAAAAACAAAGTAACCCTGGAAAATATACCTATACCCGAAATAAAAGAAAATGGGGCAATAATAAAAGTAAGAGGGTGCGGGCTTTGCGGTTCGGATATTGTTAAATTAAAACAGGGCCTTGTAAAAGAAGGTACAGTTCTTGGACACGAAGTAGTCGGAGAACTTAACGGGGAAAGGGTGGTATTGGGCCACCATGTGCCATGTTTTGACTGCGTGTACTGCAAGAATGAAAGCTACTCCATGTGCGCACAGTTTAAAGAAACTAACATAATCCCGGGTGGGTTTGCAGAATACATTTTTGTATCAGAAAAACATCTTAAAAATACAGTGTTCAAAGTGCCGGATGAGGTGTCTGACATTGAAGCATCATTTACAGAGCCTGCTGCGTGTTGCTTAAGGGCGGTAAAAAGAGCCGGAATTAAACCGGGTGATAATGTGCTGGTAGTCGGACTTGGTTCAATTGGCCTGATAATGGGGCAAATATTAAAATATTACGGCGCAAATGTAACCGGCTGTGATCTTATTGAAAAAAGACTGGAAATCGCAAAGGGGTTGGGATTTAGAACTGAAGCTATTAAAGAGGCAGATAAAGTGTTTCTCACGGCAGGAAGCAACACTACTGTGGATATTGCCATCTCTTCTGTTAGGGATGGGGGAACTATACTTGTGTTTGCGAGTGTGCTGTCAGATAAGGTGGGTTTCCCGAATAATGAGATTTATTACAGGGAATTGACGGTTATGGGTAGTTATTCGCCGAGCCCGTCGGATTTAAGAGAGGCTTTGGATTTAATTGCAAAAAAAATTATAAAAGTGGATAAATTATTTAATGTTTACGATATGATTGAAATAGAAAATGCAATTAACGATACAATTTCGAACAAAATCATTAAGGCGTACATAGTAATAAGTTAGCAAAAAAAGTTAGACTATTAAAATGAAAGCAGTTCTATTTTATAAACCAGGGCACATAAGTTATGAAGAGACACGCTTGCCGGAAATTAATTCGGGCGAAGTGCTTATTAAAATTGAAACAGCGCTGACTTGTGGAACTGATGTAAAGACTTATAAAAGAGGACACCCTGTTTTAATCAAGGAAGTGCCCTCGGGATTTGGGCATGAGTTCTCAGGCACAGTGTATAAAATAGGCGAAGGTGTACAGGGTTTCAAGCCTGGCGATAGGGTTGTTGCGGCGAATTCCGCGCCGTGTATGAATTGCTACTATTGCAATTTGGGAGAATACAATTTTTGCGAAAACCTTGACCTGTTAAATGGCGCTTTTGCTGATTATATCAGAATACCGGAACAAATTGTAAGGCAAAATTTACTGCAAATACCGGAACATCTTAGTTTTGAAGAAGCAGCTTTTACAGAACCACTTGCAAACGTAGTTCTGGGCATTGAAAAAACTGAAATTAAACCCGGGCAAACGGTTGGTATAATCGGATTAGGACCAATAGGTCTTATGTTCGTGAGGATAGCGAAATTAAAAGGCGCACGTGTTATAGCAGCAGGAAGAAATCCTCTTAAACTCAAACTCGCAAAGGAATTCGGCGGGGCAGACGAGGTAATAAACCTGCTAGAAGTGCCTGATCCTAAAAAAGCTTTTCTAGACCTCACGCCGGAAGGCAAGGGGCTTGACATAGTTATAGAAGCGGTTGGCCTGCCTGAATTATGGGAAAAAGTTATCGATTTAGTTAGAAAAGGCGGTACAATCAATCTTTTTGGCGGATGTAAATCCGGCACAACTGTTACACTCGATACAAGAAGAATTCATTATGACGGGATAAAAATAATCAGCCCGTTCCACCATACACCCCGGCATTTCCGGGAATCATTACAGCTTATTAGTAGTGGATTAGTGGATGTTAGAAAATTAATCAGCCACAGAATGCCTGTTTCCAAAATTAATGAGGCCATGCAGCTTCATAATGAAGGAAAAGCAATTAAAGTAGCACTAAAGCCGTAAATGAAAAGGGGAAGAAAGTTATGACAAAAGTTAAAACAGTATTCTTTGACGTAAAAGACTACGAAGAACAGTATCTTTTAGAAAACAAACCGGAAGAGTGCGATTTCTTGCTAATTAAAGATACATTTAGCGATGTGGTCAAGGATGCAGAGATAATTTCAGTGTTTACCAGCTCTAAAGTGCCCAGTGAAATGCTGAAAAATATGCCAAATTTAAAGCTTATAGCTACTCGTTCAACTGGTTTTAATAACGTTGACCTGGAGTATTGCAAAAATGCCGGCATTCAAGTGGTTAATGTGCCGAGATACGGAGAAGTAACGGTTGCGGAGTTTGCATTTGCGCTTTTATTGAATTTAACTAGAAAGGTCAGCCAGGCATACGAAGAGTTGAAAGAAGGCAAAATAAGCTTGCAGGGTTCAATCGGAATGGACCTTCTGGGAAAAACCATAGGAATAATCGGAACAGGTGCAATTGGCTGCTATGTAGCAAAAATAGCGCATGGGTTTGGAATGAAAATCCTGTCATATGATCCATTCCCACGTGAAGACATAAAAGAAAAATACGAAGTGCAATACACTACGCTTGACGAATTATTAAAAAATTCAGACATAATAAGCCTTCACGCCCCATCAACAAAAGAAAACTTCCATATGATTAATGATGATTCATTCTCCAAAATGAAAAACGGGGTTATTATTATAAACACAGCACGTGGCGAAATAATGGACACAGGCGCGTTATATAAGGCCTTAAAATCCGGCAAAGTCGCAGGCGCAGGGCTTGATGTTCTGGAATGCGAGGATATTATTGTGCGGGAAGAACTTTATTTGACTAAAATCGACTGTGTAAATAAAGAATGCCTGGAGAATACGCTGATTAACCATAAGCTTCTTGATATGCCGAATGTCATAGTTACCCCACATATCGCATTTGACTCAAAAGAAGCTATTACAAGAATTTTAAATACAACACTGGATAACATAAGAGGTTATTTAAAAGGAGAAATAATACACAATGTCTACTAAATCTACAAAAAAGGCATTTATAAGCGTGTTTAATAAGGAAGGTATTGTTGATTTCGCAAAAAAACTTCAGCAATGCCACGGATATGAACTGATTTCAACTGGTGGGACTTACGATAGACTTAAAGAAAATGGTATTCAGGTAAAAGAAATATCTGAAATTACCGGATTCAGGGAGCTTATACACGGCAAGGTTAAATCTTTACATCCAAAAATCCACGCAGGAATCCTTGTAAACCGCTCATTACAGGACGAGGTCGAGGAATTAAAGCAGAACAATATTGATTATATTGACATGGTGGTGGTTGACCTATACCCTGAGGAAATCGATATCGGCGGGGTAACTCTTTTAAGAGCTGCTTCCAAGAATTATGCGTACGTAACACCTGTGTATTCATCAAAATTGTATGAAAAAATCCTTGATGAACTTGACCAGAACAATGGAGAAACCACATTCGAGCTGAGAAAGCAGCTGGCAAAAGAAACATTCCAATACACAGCCTGGTATGATTCTAACATTGCAGACAGGCTTTTTGAGCAGGAATTGCTTCCTGAAAGGCTGGTAGTTGGTCTTGAAAAGGTTAAAGATTTGAGATATGGCGAAAACCCACACCAGGCAGCAGCTATATATAAGAAAAATTCCCAGGTGGATTATGAAGTGCTGCAGGGCAAGGAGTTATCGCACAACAATATGGTGGATATCACCAGCGCAGTCAATATTATTAGCGAGTTTGTCGATGTTCCGGCTGCCTGCATAATCAAGCATAACAACCCATGCGGAGTTGCGGTGGGCGATAACATTAATGATGCATATTTTAGGGCATTTGGATGTGACCCAATCAGCGCATTTGGTGGAATAATTGGTCTAAACGGAACTGTGACAGAAGAAATAGCTAAACAAGCAGCGCAGGTATTTCTGGAAGTTATAGTTGCACCTGAATTTTCTGAGGAAGCTCTTGAAATATTGAGTGCAAAGAAAAACTTGCGACTTGTTAAGCTTATAACAAGTTTAACAGACTTTAAAAACGTACAATCTTATGCCATAAAAGACTTGCCATTTGGCACTCTGGTGCAGTCAGTTGATAATGCAGAAATTTCTAGGGACAATTTCAACATTGCAACCGTCTGTAAACCAAGCCAGGAAAATATTGAAGATATGGTTTTCGCCTGGAAAGTCGCAAAGCACGTAAGTTCTAACGCTATAGTAGTAGCCAAAGGCTTAAAAACACTAGGAATCGGCACAGGGCAGACAAGTCGAATAGCATCAATGGAGATTGCGCTAAAGCAGGCCTGTGAGGAAACAAAGGGAGCAGTTATTGCAAGTGACGGGTTTTTTCCGGCAATAGATAATATACACGCCGCAGCCCATGCGAGAATTGCAGGAATAATCCAGCCGGGCGGCAGTATAAAAGACAAAGACGTGATAGCTGAATCTGAAAAATACTCTATAGCAATGGTTATGACTGGAATAAGGCACTTTAAACACTGATGGAGATAGTTTAGTATGGAAAATACAACTACTAAAGAAAAAATTTATAGATTACCCCCACAAAATATTGAAGCAGAGCAAGCAGTACTTGGAGCGTTACTTATTGATCCCGCAGCTATATTACGTGTATCGGATAATCTCGTTTCTAATAATTTTTATAAATTAGCACATAAGCATATTTATGAAGTAATGCTTCAACTTTTTAATAATAATGAACCTATTGACATTATTACTGTGTCGGAAAGTCTTAATAAAGCTGAAAAGCTAGAACTAGTTGGAGGCAGGGCATACATAAACGATCTTGCTCTTTCTGTTATTACATCTGCAAATATGGAGTATCATGCAAAAATAGTATCTGCAAAAGCTTTATTGAGAGAGCTTATTTCGGCAGGTAGTGAAATTGCTTCACTTGCTTATGAAGTTGAAGATATGGACCCTGAAAAAGCCATCGATGCAGCGGAGCAGCTTGTTTTTAATATTTCTCAGAGAAAAAATCCAGATAAAATTTCTGCTCTTGGAGAAATTGTACTAGATAGTTATAATCAAATTGAGAAAAGATGTGAGAATAAAGGTGAATATACTGGAGTACCAAGCGGCTTTTATGACCTTGATGATTTAACTGCAGGTTTTCAAAAATCCGACTTAATTATAGTAGCGGCAAGACCGTCAATGGGGAAAACTTCATTTTGTCTTAATATAGCTCAAGAAATTGGTATAAAACAACAAAAAACTGTTGCTTTTTTTAGTCTTGAAATGTCAAAAGAGCAACTTGTGCAGAGAATGCTGTGTTCCGAAGCCGAAGTTGATGCTCAACGTGTGAGAGTGGGAAACTTAGAGCAGAAAGATTGGGAAAAATTAGGAGTTGTTTTAGGCAAAATGGGTGATGCACCTATATTTATTGATGACTCACCTGGAATATCAGTTATGGATGTTCGTACAAAATGTAGAAAGCTATGTATGGAACAAAAAGATCTAGGTCTTATAATTATAGACTATTTACAGCTTATGGAAGGTTCTGATAGAAGGAAACAAGACAGGGTGCAAGAAATTTCCTCTATTTCAAGAGGACTTAAAAATCTTGCACGAGAATTAAAGGTTCCTATTATTGCTTTATCTCAGTTATCTAGAGCGGTAGAGTCCAGACAGAGTAAAATTCCTATGCTAAGTGACCTGCGTGAAAGTGGCAGTATTGAGCAGGATGCAGATATTGTAATGTTCATATACAGGGATGAATACTACAATCCTGATAATTTAGACAAGAAAGGAAAAGCGGAAATCATAATAGCCAAGCAGAGAAACGGCCCGACAGGGAGCGTTGAGTTATTGTTCCAGAATAACATTACCAGGTTCAAAAACCCTGCACGTAATAAAACAAATTTGTTTTAAGTAGTTAAGAGCACTACTGCCGAAGCAGCGATGGCTCTGCCTTCGCCAATAGGGCCTAAACCTTCCATTGTTGTTGCTTTTATTGAAACTTGTACACCAAGGATTTCCGCAAGTTTAGCCTGCATGGCAGGTATATAAGGCAGGAGTTTCGGGTTTTCAGCCATAATAACAGAATCGATATTAACAATAGTGTAATTTTCTTTGTTTATAAGGTTATTAACATGCTTAAGCAGTTCTAAACTACTTATGTCTTTATATTTTGGATCATTCGGAGGGAAATGCAAACCGATGTCGCCCAAGGCCAGAGCGCCCAGCATTGCGTCCATTATTGCGTGGGTTAACACATCAGCGTCTGAATGTCCAAATAAACCTTTTTCATAGTGGATTTCTACACCTCCGAGGATCAGTTTCCTGTTGGGTTCGAGGCGGTGTATGTCGTAACCGTTTCCGATTCTGAGTTGTGATTTCATAATATTTATTCTAACAAAAAGAACGATGCTTTAAAGCATCGTTCTTTTTTATATTTTTATCTGATTTATTATTCGTTGCCTTCGCCGCCTTCGCCGCCTTCGCCGCCTTCGCCGCTTTCACCGCCTTCAGCACCTTCAGCACCTTCAGCACCTTCGGAGCCTTCAGAACCTTCAGCACCTTCGGAGCCTTCGGAGCCCTCTGAGCCTTCAGCGCCCTCTGAACCTTCAGTGCCTTCTGTGCCTTCTGTATCACTATCATCAGAGCCTAACGCGTCACCTATAGCATCACCTAAAGCACCTATAGCATCACCTATAGCACCGCCAATTCCACCTATAGCACCACCTATTGCTCCGCCAATATCACCTATTGCTCCGCCAATACCTTCACCAATTGCAGCTCCAGTTTCACCAAAAGCGCCACCTAGGGCTCCAATTGCATCACCTATTGCGCCAGCTATTCCACTAATTCCTTCGCCAATTGCGCCTGCTGTACCACCAATTGCGCCACCTATTGCGCCTAGACCATCATCTGCGAAGCCACCAATAGCACCAGCTGTTGCTTCAGCTCCTTCTGCAAGTGCTCCACCGAATTCACCAAGACCGTCAAGAGTTGATTCTCCAAGTGAACTTAGTCCATCTAATACACTGTCTAATGTGTCTGATAAATCAACGGATTCACCTTCATAACCTCTTGGATCATTTCCTGTTGGATTTATAAATTGGTCGTAATTTACATTTCCTTTTTGATAAGAGCCACTTAATGTTTGGCTTAAAAGAAAAATTAACAATTCACTCTGGGTTATTTTACCTGAATGTGCACCACTAAATCCTGAATAATTTCCGCTTACATAATTTGCATACGGATTGACATTAAAACCACTCGACATACTCTTTTCTCCTCCAACTTATCAAATGCTCTCCCCAGCATTCATACCTATTTTTATAAAAACAAATATATTTAAATAATTGCCAAGTTAGAATATAAAAATTAATAGTATATTGGAGTGAAAAACAATAAATACGGTGATTTTCAGCCCTTAAAAATTAACTTAATAATTTGTAATAATTAACTTAAAACAAATTTTTCAATAGCCAGAGCAGCCCCGTCATTATCAACAGTGTCTGTCACGTAATCAGCAGCTTGCTTTAAGTCATTGTGGCTGTTGCCCATTGCAATGCCAAAACCTGCTATTTCTATCATTCCCCTGTCGTTGTCCTGATCGCCTACGGCCATAATTTCGTGTTGCTGAATCCCCCATCTTTCAGCCAGAAAAAGAATTGCGCCAGCTTTTGAGCATTTTATGTCCACAAATTCAAGGAAATAATCAGTTGATTTAGTTATATTTAGTTTGTCAGAATACTTTTCTTGCAATTTTTGCTTTATTGCATCTACTTTTGTAATATCAGGATCCATTGCCATAATCTTTGTTGGTAAGAAATTCTTAATATCTCCAAAGGATTCAAGTTCCTGAAATGGGATTTTTCGGCGGGTTACGTACTCCTGAAGCATAGGAGAATCGGATTCCGTGTATAGTTTATCATCGCAATACACATTTATCTGGATATTTTCTTTTCTCAAATCCTCAACAAGCTGATATGACAGCTCAGAATTTATCATGTGATGCAGGAGTATATCGTCCGATTTATAAAATTCCCTTACCATACTGCCTTGGTACACTACTAAAGGCGTTTTTAGTCCTAATTCCAGCCCAATAGGCACAGTGGCGCTGTACATCCTGCCAGTCGCAACAAGTACATACACTCCTTTTTTTATAGCCTTTTCAACAGCGTGCTTTATCCTATTGGAAATGCGGTAGTTTTTGTTCATTATTGTACCGTCAATGTCCAAGGCTATTAATTTTATGACTTTATTAGGCATTTTTTAATTATAATTTAATTATGGACAAAAAAGAATTCGAAATATTTCTAGATACTTATACTAACTTACCGAGGCAGGGGCCGGGCAACAATGAGTCAACAAAAAAAGCCCTGGAAAATATTAAAGATTTACCAGCACATCCATTAATCCTGGATTTAGGCTGCGGATCCGGGATGCAGACTCTTGAAATAGCTAGAAATATTGATTGTAACATTATAACCATTGATAACTTCCCGCAATTCATCACTGAATTAAATATCAGGGCAGTAAAGGAAAATCTTTCAAGTAAAATAACTACCTTTAATAAATCAATGTTTGAACTTGATTTTGAGCCTGAAAGTTTTGATATTTTATGGGCGGAGGGTTCTATTTATATTATTGGTTTAGAGAAAGGATTAATAGAATGGACGCAGTTTCTTAAAAATGGCGGATACTTCGCTTTTACAGAATGCAGTTGGTTAACAGACCAGATTTCACCTGAGCCAGAGCAATTTTGGGCTACAAATTATCCTGAAATGAAAACTGTAAGCGAAAATCTTGAAATTATTGAAAATCTTGGATTTGAAGTTATTAATCACTTTACTTTGCCTGAAAATGCGTGGTGGGACACCTATTATAACCCACTCAAAGCTAATCTTGAGAAAATCGCACAAAAATATGGACCCGAAGCTGATAGTGTAATTGCAGAAATATATTCTGAAATAAACCTTTATCAAAACTATTCGAATGAATATGGTTACGAATTTTTTATTATTAAAAAAGGGTAAGTCTGATAAATTACTTTATGGCATTCAGCAAGTTTACCATTTCAATTGCGCTTTTGGCTGCATCTGCGCCTTTGTTGCCGGACTTTGTGCCTGCACGCTCAATTGCCTGCTCGATGTTGTCCGTAGTTAATACTCCAAAAATAACCGGAACAGATGTACTCAGGCTAACCTGGGCAACTCCTTTCGCGATTTCAGACGCTACATAGTCAAAATGCGGGGTGCTTCCTCTGATAACAGCGCCAAGAGTGATTATTGCATCATACTTGCCGGATTCAGCGAATTTTTTTGCTACAAGCGGTATTTCAAATGAACCCGGAACCCAGGCCATTTCTATATTTTCTTCAACTACACCGTGTCTTTTAAGTGCATCTATACAGCCGCTTAAGAGTTTTGAGCCGATAAATTCGTTAAAACGGCCTATGACTATTGCAAATTTGCCTTTTTCCGCTGTTAAATTGCCTTCGTATACTTTCACCATAGTTACAACTCCTTGATCTTTAGTCCATCAAATGTTCCATTTTATCACGTTTTGTATTTAAATACTTCTCATTATGTTTGTTTTTGCAAACCGGTAGCTCGACTCTGTCCACTATTTCAAGGTCATAGCCTTCGAGCCCGATGATTTTTTTAGGATTATTTGTTATTAACCTGAATTTTTTAATGCCTAAATCAAGCAGTATCTGCGCACCTACGCCATAATCCCGCAAATCAGGTTCAAAACCAAGAGATAAGTTAGCTTCAACAGTATCCTGCCCCTGTTCCTGAAGAACGTAGGCTTTTAATTTGTTTAAAATACCAATTCCCCTGCCTTCATGGGTTTTTATATAAACAAGCGCTCCTTTGCCTTCTTTTTGAATGAATTCAAGTGCATTACAAAGCTGGTCGCCGCAGTCACATCTTAAACTATGGAAAATGTCACCTGTTAGGCACTCGCTGTGCATCCTCACTAGCGGGGTATCATTGCTAAATTCTTCAGGGTCACCTTTAACCAATGCAACGTGCTCGGAATTATCGAGCAGATTTAAGTATCCGTAGATGTCAAAATCACCAAATGCAGTCGGGAGCTGGGCTTTTATTACTCTTTTTACAAATCTTTCTTTTCTGAGTCTGTATTTTATGAGTTGTGCAACTGTAATAAACTTAAGATCATGCTTTTTTGCAAATTTAACAAGGTCATCACGCCGTGCCATGGTGCCGTCTTCTTTAATAATTTCGCAAATCACGCCTGCCGGATACAATCCTGCCAGTCTTGCAAGGTCAACACTAGCTTCTGTCTGGCCAACCCGATTTAATACACCACCCTTTTTGGCTTCTAATGGGAATATATGCCCGGGCCTCCTTAAATCGCTAGGCCTTGAATTTGCATCAACCAGCACTTTTATAGTCATTGCCCTGTCATGAGCAGATATTCCGGTTGTTACTCCGAATATTGCAGATGCATCCACGCTTACTGTAAATGCTGTACCGTGGCTTTCCGTGTTCTCATGTACCATTTGGTTCAGATTAAGTTCTTTTGCTCTTTCTGAGGTCAGTGGTACGCATATAAGCCCACGTGCTTCCTTTATCATGAAGTTTATTATCTCGGGAGTGATCTTTTCTGCTGCGCAGACGAGGTCGCCTTCATTTTCGCGATCCTCATTGTCTGCGACTATGACCATTTTGCCGTCTTTTATATCCTGTATTGCTTCTTCTACTGTGTTCATAATTACATTATTTCATAAAATATGGAGGTTTTGTAAAGTAATTTTCATAGTTTTTGGTAAATTCGTCCAGCGGGGTGACTAGTGCCTCTAAATCAGGAGCTATCCCTTTTTTCCAGGGCGATACCTGAATATTTAATGATTCATAAATTGTTTTTGTTAAGACATCAGTGATGCCTGCACTTCCATTTCTATAAGGCATTAACTGAGTAAAATACCAGTGAATTTCTGCTATGTCTTTATTTATTTTATGTAAGGTTTTTTCGTCTTTAGGCGCGTCTTTTTGTGAATTAAGGCCATTATAAATCTTTTTAATATGTTTCATTACAGGGAGTGTACTTTCTGGCGGTGCATGATGCCAGGCAAGATTATAACCTTCCCAATTCAAATCTGTAGTAATTAACTCAATATCAGGATTAAATTTTGCATATTGAGTATGGGATAATCCGTCATTATAATCTTTTGTATAATGCTTTAATACTAAATATTCAGCCCTGTCAAAATACCCTTCATAACGTCCGGCAACAGACAAATTTTCTCTGTTAGTTCTTATGGTCGCGACTCTTGCATTATTTTTAAAACAATCGCGATATTTTTCTTTAATTTTTTGCAAAAGCTGCTCAAAAGGAAGATTTTGTGATTTTGAATTATCAATCACCTTTATCATACTATTCGCCCAGTTATAATCTTTCCCAAAGCCGTCTATATCACTAAAAAGCATTTCAGGCTTAATCTGTCCAAAAGAAGGACTTTTGGTATTTTTATACGGAATAACCGGGTTAAAATTTATGTTATTTACTCTACCTATCATAATCATATGAAAAATAAACATAAAAAAAATTGCCCTGACTTCAGAGCAATTTTTAAGGTTTAAATTCTATCCAGCTTTTTAATCTTTTACAGATTCTCCGTATATCGCAGAAACTAGCATACCTTTTAATGGAAGAACTACAAGTGCCCATATTGTCCAATAAACAACGACAACATTAGCCACTGTCATAAAACCTGCTGTTGCAAACATTCCAGGTAATGTTCCTACACCCCACACGGCTAGTCCATATACCAGGCCTTTAACATATTTATTGAAGCCGGGAATTCCTCTGTAGAAAAGGGCATATACATAGACAAAAATAATGTTTAAGAATAGCTCGCCAAGGAGGTAACCTAAGCCAAATGTTTCTTCTGTAACAGGTTTCCAGACGTTAGTGGGTTCAACTTGATAAACCCAATTAAAAACACCGCCACATGTGAGCATACCTATAATGATATTGAATATAGCCGCAGCGACACCCGCAATAAGAATTTTTTTTAGACTCATACCTTTACTTCCTCTTTTTCTTCCTGATTGCTCATATATTTTTCAATGAAATTCGTGCTGAATTCGCCTTTAATGAACTGTTTATGTTTCAGCACCTTGGCATGGAAGGGAATAGTAGTCTTAATACCTGTTATAGCATATTCATCCAATGCCCTGAGCATTCTTGCTATAGCTTCATCCCTATTCTTACCCCAGCAGATTATTTTACTGATAAGTGAGTCATAGAATGGGGGAATTTTGTAGTTTGTATACATATGGCTGTCAATCCTTACACCAGGGCCGCCTGGTGGCACATAGCCATCTATTAAGCCGGGACAAGGCATGAAGTTCTTGTCGCTGTCTTCCGCGTTTATGCGGCATTCAATTGCGTGGCCGTGTATTTTTATATCATCTTGAGTAAAGGATAATTTTGCTCCTGATGCTACTCGTATCTGTTCTTTTACAAGGTCAGTACTGGTTATCATTTCAGTTACACAGTGTTCAACCTGAATTCTTGTGTTCATTTCCATAAAGTAGAAGTTTTTATCGCCATCCAGCAAGAATTCGATCGTGCCTGCGCCCTCGTAATTTATTCCTTTCGCTGCGTTAATTGCTGCCTGTCCCATTTTCTCCCTGATCTCCGGGGTGATTACAGGTGATGGAGCTTCTTCAATAAGCTTCTGGTGTCTTCTTTGAATACTGCAATCTCTTTCTCCAAGGTGCACAACATTACCGTACTGGTCGGCCATAATCTGGACTTCAATGTGGCGTGGATTTTCAAGATATTTTTCTATATATACGCCGTTATTTCCAAAACAGGTACCTGCTTCGGTTTGTGCCATTTTCATCTGGGATTCAAGTTCGCCTTCATGGCGTACTATTCTCATTCCACGTCCACCGCCGCCTGCGGTAGCTTTAATTATCACAGGGAAGCCGACCTGTTTTACCCATGGTCTTACTTCTTCAATGTCGGATATTAATCCTGCGGTGCCGGGGACTGTTGGCACGTTGTTATTTATCATGGTCTTTTTAGCAGAGGCTTTATCGCCCATTGCTCTAATGCTTTCCGGCGAGGGGCCAACAAATTTTATATTATGATCCCGGCAAATCTCAGCAAAATCAGCGTTTTCAGCAAGAAAGCCATAGCCGGGGTGTATTGCGTCAACACCTGCCATGAGCGCTGTACTTATAATATGAGGTATATTGAGATAGCTTTTTGAGGATTGTGCTGGGCCTATGCAGTAGGCTTCGTCTGCAAGGCTAACATGCAGTGAATCTTCATCCGCCTGTGAATACACTGCAACTGTGGAAATTCCTAACTCCTTGCACGCCCGTATAATTCTTACGGCAATTTCTCCCCGGTTCGCTATCAAAAGTTTATTTATCATTGAATTTTTTTCCCTTTGTCTAAAAAATATCTTAAATAATTCTATCTTAAAAATACATTTTTGCTTATTTTTCCTTTGTCACACCACTGTCATTGCGAGGAGGAGCTTTAGCTCCGACGTGGCAATCTGTCCAGTGTTTCTATTATACTTTTTAACTCTATAACTTCAATAGGGCATTCCTGCCAATCATGCAACCAGCATACAATAACATCGCATTTATTAGGATCGTGCCCGTGTTCAAGAAAATTTTTTGAACGGTATTCAAATTCAATTAATACTCTTTCCCAATGATTTTTGTTTTTATCTATTAATCTTTTATCTTCACAATCAGGAAAACCCGTTTTTACAGCTTCAACTGTAATTCCAAGTTTTTCGTGGATTTTTCCAAATAAAAATACAACACCTTGTTCGTTTATAGGTTCGTGTCGCAATCCTTCAAAATCCATTGGTGCACCGTAAAATACATCTTTCGTACGCTGCCATGCAATGTCATTGGATTTTCTTATAGGTTCGTCCTTTGTTATTTGTACAGATGATTTATCTTCAATTAAATTAATAAATTCAGACGTAGGATAATTTTCTAAAAGCCATTTTTTAAATTCTGCTAAAGTACTGGGCCAGGAGCTAAATCTTTTTTGAAAAACAGTTCTATCAAGTTCAAAAGTGGTTGGAATTTTTTTGTATTTTTTACATGAAATTAATAGCTTTTCAAAGATTTCATCATTTGATTTTTTCTTCGTAGAATTATCTGGGTTTAACCCGCTTGCTTCAACAGCTGTATTCCAAGACCCAAATATTTTACAAACTTGCTTTTCTGAAATACAACTAACCTTTTTAAAAGTTCTTTTAGGTAGCGTGTCTAAATTTTGCTCCTTCGCTACCCTTTGTATTTCTTTAATTATTTGTTCTTTTAATTCTTCACTCATATACAAAAAGCCTATAGTTTACATGCATCGTTGGACAGATTGCCACGTCGGGCGTTTTGCGCCCTCCTCGCAATGACAGAGAGCATTATACCGGTTCTAAAATAAATTTGTGATTTTTTTATCAAAATGTTCCAAAATATAAATATGGGACAAGTAAAATTAATAGATAGCG
>MFRL01000067.1 GCA_001784565.1 Candidatus Melainabacteria bacterium GWF2_37_15 | reverse complement strand
GCCTGACGCGATTCGAACGCGTGACCTACGGCTTCGGAGGCCGTCACTCTATCCAGCTGAGCTACAGGCGCATGGTGTGTTCTAAATATAAACTAATCTTAATAAATTTACAAATTACATATTTTTCAATAATATAAAAGTATGACAGATGATATAAATAAAAAAATTATAAATATTTTCTCTGCACATAAGAAAGCTAGGCCGTGCAGCGGAAATCAGGTCTGTGAGAGCGCTGAAGGTTACTCTTATGTGACAATCAAAGCAGACGATAATGGCAGGCATTTTGATGAGGAAAAACTGCTAAAAAACGCCAGCAGTTTTTATTATATTGTAAAAGTTATGGTCAAAGAGGGTAAACATCCCTATATTAATAATTTTAAAATCTCAGGGGATAAAGTATTGGATTTTGTTAAAATGTACACCGATGGAAAAGGTGAAGGCCAAATTATAGAGATTGATAAATTTTATCCTGAAGATTGGGCATAAATGGGTTATTTCAGAAGAATATTTTTTTTATGTGTCGGCGTAATTCTGGTGGCTATAGGGCTTGAACAGTTTCTTGTACCGAATAATATCATAGATGGAGGTATAGTCGGGATATCTATTATAACAAGTTATGTGACTAAACTGCCTCTGGGTATGTTTATTATTCTTTTTAACCTGCCGTTTTTATTTTTTGGTTATAAACACTTAGGCAAAACCTTCCTTTTCTCGTCTTTATTTTCTATTGGGTTTTTATCCATAGCTGTAACGTTTTTGCATCATTTCCCGAAAGTAACAGGAGATTTGCTTTTGTCGTGTATATTCGGGGGAATAATAATCGGCATTGGACTTGGGATAATTTTCAGGAATAGCGGCTCACTGGACGGCACAGAAATCGTCGCTATGACTATTTCCAAGAAAATAAGCTTCTCTGTAGGCGAAATAATAATGTTTTTCAATATATTTATACTTGGCAGCGCTGGCGTGGTTTTTGGATGGGACAGGGCGATGTACTCCCTGATTGCGTTTTTTATTATATTTAAAACTATTGATATGGTGCTTGAAGGACTAGACGAATCCAAATCAATAATAATCGTGTCTGATTATTATGAAGAGATTGCGAGTGCGATAATGACCCATTTGGAAAGAGGCGTGACTTTTATTGAAGGGCAAGGAGGTTATACAAAAGAGCCCAAAAAGATCATTTTCTGTGTAATAACCAGGCTTGAGTTAGCAGAAATGAAGCATCTGGTGTCAGAAATTGACCCGAAAGCATTTATGGCAATTGAGAATGTCCATGAAGTCTCCGGCGGAAGGCTACATAAAACAAATCAATTGTTAAAATTTACCCAGAAAAAGCTTTTTAAAGCAAAATAAGATTTTTACCAATCCCCTGGAACAACTCATTAATCATTTCGGGCGGAACATTATAACGTCCATCAGCAGGTGTAATACGCACATGAGTTAATTTTTCCTGCGATGGTAATAAAAATATAAATAATTCCTTACCTGATGACAGCCGTGCCCTAATCTGGCCGCGCCCGCTGTCATAATCAACAGGTGTTATATTAAGTTGCACAAGCGTGTTTAATGTGGAGGAAAAAGTTCTTTTATAATCGTATTCATAATTTCTGATGAAATTAATCAGGGATACGTTTGTGATTACAGGTTCTTTAAGTCTTATATATGTAATAGGTGCCATTGTTATAGGTTCTTCTACAGAAGGCAAGTTATTTTTGTCTACTGAAAAAGATTTTGGCAACATATAGACTTCAGCATTTGCCGCATTACAAAAGAAGATTAAAATTAAAAATAAGATCGACCTCATATTAATTTACTATAAATCTCGTTTGCGAGATTGTCTAGTTTTTTGAAAGCTTCTTCTCCGGGTAATCCTTTAACAAATACAGGGCTAAGCATTTCCGCCCTTAATGCAGGCATAAGTGCCTTGATTGGTTCGTCCATCTTCTCTCCAAGCTGCGTTGCCCAGCCATACGAACCTATTACTGACAGGTATTTTGCTTTTGGTTTAAGTGCATTAGTGATTGCAGCAGCATAAACAGCAACAGGATGCGGCCCGGCCAGCACCATTGACGTACCCAAAACTATCACAGCTGCATCAACTAGCGCAACAGCAAGTTCGCCAAGGTCAGTTTCTATAAGATTAAACGGTGTGACTTTAATGCCTTTTTCCATAAGCTTGTCTACAAGATGGTTCACCATTTTGCCCGTACTCTCATACATTGTTACGTATGGAATGACAACTTCCGGCTTCGGGGTATCAGATGCCCAGTCTGTGTATGCGTCAATAATAAATGCTGGTCTGTTATGCAGTGGGCCATGGCTTGGCGCTATCAGGTCAATTTCTCCATTTAAGGCCATATTTTTGACCTGCTCGGTGTATTTTTTAACCTGTGGCCTGAACGGCATCATTATTTCAGCGTAATAACGCTTGGCAGCCTCATAAACAGCTCCCTCATTTACTGAATAAAGGTCACTTGTTGCCATATGTGAACCCATAAAATCGCAGGTAAAGAGGATTTTATCTTCCGGCAAGTGCGTAAACATTGTATCGGGCCAGTGTACCCAGGGCGAAATCATAAATTTTAGTGTTCTATTGCCGAGAGAAATCTCTGTTGAGTTATCTACCGTTATAAATTTGTCATCCAGTATCTGCAAGTGAGCTTGTAAAAGCTCTTTGCATTTTGCATTGGTTAAAACCCTCGCCTCCGGGTACATTTGCAGTATTGCAGGTAAAGATCCTGAATGGTCAGGCTCAGCATGATTTGCAACAATATAGTCGAGCCTTTCAATTTGTAGTTTTTCCTTCAAATTTAACACTAATTCTTCTAGTTTGGGCGTATAAACTGTGTCAATTAAAGCAGTTTTTTCACTGCCTTTAATCAGGTAGGAATTATAGCTGGTACCGTGCGGAAGTGGAATTAACTCGTCGAACAACCGTCTATCCCAGTCTATTACACCAACTGAGAATACATTATCTTTAATTTGTAAAACTGCCATTTGGAATCTCCTTTGCAAATAAACTTTTTGGCGCAAGACATGGCGGACAAACCCAATCTTCCGGCAATTCTTCAAATGTGGTTCCGGGTTCTATCCCATGTTCAGGATCACCTTTTTCCGGGTTATAAAAGTAGCTGCAAATCGAACAAATATAGCGTTCCATTGACTCTCCTATTCTTTTTCAAACATATCTTTTGTTGCGCCACATGGTGGGCATACCCAGTCCTCAGAAACATCAGCAAAAGTTGTGCCTGGTTTTACGCCGTTTTCAGGGTCGCCTTCTACGGGATCATACACATATCCACAAACTGTACAAACATATCTATCCATTTTTATCTCCCTTTTTTATTCAACCTTAAACATCTTACCAAAAATTTTTGGTAAAGGTTCCAGATTTAAACAATTTATTAATATTTTTATATAACCCCGCCCACTCCTGTTCCAAACAGGGCAAAATCGTATTTTACAGGATCATCAGGATCAAAGCATTTTAAATTGTTAGTTATCTCTTCTGCGGTGCGCCAGTCATCGGCTTTTCTCTCTGTTAGTCCCCACATCCGAGAAATCTGAGCCACATGGGTATCAAGAGGTATCACTAACTTGCTTGTAGGTATATTTTCCCACACACCCAGGTCAACTGGCCCGCCCCTTACCATCCATTTGAGGAAAAGGTTAAGCCTTTTGCATGCGCTGCCGTTTTCTGGGCTGGGAACAAGGCCATTAACAGGTAAGTATTCCCTGAATAGGTTTACGAATGCTATTAACCCTTCTTTTACATTGTAATGGTCAGGCGAGAATCCTGTCATAAATGCGTTTTCCAGAGAGCCGTACTGTTTAAATATCTGGCTCATGGCGTTTATTAACATAACAACTTCTTTTTCCTGATAGAACCTATATTTGAATCCGGTTAAAAGTATTGCATCCCTGTCCATATCAAAGTTAACCACGAATTCAAACGGGTCAGGATTTATTATTTCATGTATTAATTCAAGGTTTTCAATGATTTTTTTTCTGTTTCCAAAGGCGAATACAGAGGACAGGAAGCCTGATACTTCTATATCCAGTTTCCCTTCATACTGATGCGGAAATTGAACCGGGTCGTCCTTAATGAATTCCGGGATTTCAAACTTTCTTACAAGTGTATCAAGATGTCTTTTTGAAACTTTGATTTCAGTCATGTATAAAACTATACAATGAAATTTTTCAGGTTACATTGCGCAGGTCGCTAATTAATCCCTAACACCTTCAATCCATTCACAGAAAATAGGGTGGGCTTCAGCCCACCAAAAACCCACCAAAAGGTAATGACTATTACTATACTCTATTCATAATCTAAATCTAATATATCCGAAACCTCATTTTCTGAACCCCAATTAATATCGTAAAATCCCAATTTTACCATTTTAAAGAAAGTTGAATGCTTCCAATCCTTCACATTTTCCACGTATCTATGTTTTACCGGGTTGTAATGGATATAATTAAAATGATTTTCAAAATCCTTCTCGTCCCATATAACATGCGCCCAATACCGCCTTTGCCAAATTCCCTTTTCTCGTTTATTAATCTGACTTTTCGTTAATTGCATAGTGTTATTTATATTTCGTGAAAATGTTGCTTTAAATAATGAAATAATTTTGGGGTAGTCATCCATATTTTTAGGCTTTATAAGCATATGTATATGATTTGGCAAAATCACCATTCCCATATTCTCAAATGGGTATTTTTCGAGGGTAGATTTATAGCTGTTTTTTAACAAATCAATATTATTGATTAATATTGATATTCGATTAAAAGTTACAATTGTTATGAAAACAAATTTATTTTGTTCGTAACATCTTTTATAATTTGGCATTTATTTATTATATCAAATAAATAGGGTGGGCTTTAGCCCACCAAAAGTGCTGGTGGGCTAAAGCCCACCCTATAAGTTTTTGATTGTATTTATATTATCCCCGGTACTTGGTCAATAAAAATTTACTCCAGATTCTTGCGAAGGAACTCTAATTAATCCCAAGTACCTTCAACCCATTCACGGTCGAAATATTTACTAATTCGTCTATATTGTAGAACCGGCAGCTCTCAAGCAGGAACCTGACTTCTGTCCACATATCACCATCGGTAAACGGCTTTAATATGTCCGCAATATTATCTGTGCCGATAGCAACCGGAATCCCGGCCGGGATCATTTCATCAACAGGAGTCACCGAATTGTGGGTTGGTGCCATTTCTTCATTTCTCTTCCCATCAATCCATGCTGTCGGGCAGCATATTACGTTTAATTCAGCTTTTCTTATTAACTTATAAAGCTCTTGCCTGTATTCTTGCTGATGTGCGCCGATTGATATGCCGTGTATAGCTGTTACTTTGCCGTGGAGTCCGTGTTGAATTGTTTTTCTGGCTAAGAGTTCTGTTTCTTTTTCTTTTGCGGAGTTGAACTGGTCAACGTGAACATGCACAGGCTTATTGTATTTTTTAGCGGTTTCCATAAGGATGTCCAGGTGTTCTTCTTCGTGTCCAGCGTCTTTTGCAGGGAGTCCGCCTATAATATCCACGAACTGTGAGCCAAGATCAAACCATTTTCTGGCCTGTGGATCCATAACACCTTTTAATGTCTGATTAACAAACCTGATTTGAATGTCAGAGGCTGCTTGTTCCTTTAATAACTGTGCTGCACGTATGCATTTATCTTCAACGACTTCATCTATATCAATAAAAGTACCTACCGCCTGCACATTCTGCTCGATCATTCTTTCAAGAGCGTAGGCCATTCTGTCATATATTTGGTAAACTGTAGAATTTCTTTTGATTGAGTCAACAAGGAACCATTTTTCTTTTAAGGTAGCATTAGCAAGGTGAAGGTTTTCCAGGCTGATTGTGTAGGCTCTGTCCAGATGAGAATGAGTGTTAACGTAGCCGCCTTTTCTGTTAATGCCACTAATAATAGCGTCTTTTAGTACGTTTTCTCTTCTTGGCGCTTCTTTAATTAAAGGCGCTATGCTGTTTTTGAGGACTTCTATGGTTTTTGTTGCGGTGTGTTGCTGGACTGCCATGTTAACTTATCTCCCTTGCTACTCTACGACTCACTTGTTTACGATTGCATAAAAAAAATCCGAACATCATGTTCGGATTTAAAAATGGAAATTTATAAAAAAAAGAGAGGAAATAAAAAGCCTCTCTTTTTTTTAAATCTAGTATATAATTTTGAATTGCTCGCTTCATTGTGTTTCCTATATTGGTCAAATTTTTACTAATTTACACCGATTTTGACATGATGTCAAGTAGCAAAAAAACGATATTCTTTTTTATATATTTCATGTGCTCGCTCTCTTAAATTTTCATACCCTTTAACATTCGTAATATTGAATTCTAATTCTCCGTTTTTTTTTGCTAGTTCTTCTTGTGTCTGTTTTATCCAGGTATTTTTTTGATCAAGATTTTTGTGTAAAGGAAGATTTCTTGAGTATCTTTTAACATAATCGTCAAGAGGTTTTAATGATTCCGGCCATCTTTTAAAACCTAACTTTTCATAAAAATTTATTGCATTATTTTTTGATTCAAGAACTACGTCAGTGTAACGTCCCTTTACGGAGTTTAAAAGCAGATCGATAAATTTTTTACCCAAACCATTTTTTTGATATTCAGATTTAATGCAACAAGAGGTTATACGACCTACTCCATCTAGTTTTAGATCATTATAATAATCAGCTTTTCCCATTACAGCAACACCAACAAGCTCATTTTGTGGTGTTCTGGCAGTTAAAACAGTTGCATTTCCATCTTTTTGATTGAAAATAGTTTTTAAATAAATTTCCTCGCCTGCTCTCCTCCTCGCTAGTTTTTCAAAATCAATTTCAATTTCATCAGGCCAAAATTCGTTTTCTATCAACTTTGCAATCTCAGGTATTTCTTTTTTTCCTGCTTCCTGAATGGTAACAGGCCCTCTTGGGGTTATAAATGATTGTTTAGGAATAGGGCAGTTTTTTGACCCGAATGCTATGTGTTGCAGCATAATTTAGTCTCATATAGTTAACTTTATTAACATAAAACATGTGAATTCAAAAAAGTGCTAAAATTTCTAAATGAACAAGAATTTTATAAAGCCTATAATCGCTATAATCTTTGTCATTGTTTTTTCCTGGGTTCTCTTTTTAAGGAATGTATTGTCGGATATTGAAACTATTACTTATGATTGGCGCGCGAAGATAGCAACTGAAAATAATTCCCTCTCTCATCATGATCCTAACGTAGTACTGCTTGCAGCTAACGACGATACCACTAAAATCCTTGAAAATTACCCTGAAGCCAACCCGGGCAGGTGGCCATGGCAACGAAATGTCTGGGGGGATGTGGTTAATTTTGTAAGTAAGGGAAAGCCAAAAGCAATAATTTTTGACCTTAAATTTGAGGGAGAGGAGGATAAAAAGTCTGATAAATATTTTGCAGATGCTATTAAAAATAAAAATGTGGTTATAGGAACTGCCCTGTCAATTCCCAGAAATTCTGAACAAATAGAAGTAATTATAGAAGACTTGAACGAGGAATTGCAAAAACACGATAAAAATATTAATGACCAGCCTAATGAAGCAATTGATAATTATATTTCCTCAATTTACAGTGTTGTATATAAAAGAAGCTCACTGGGTAAAAGGCTGTCATTAACTCCTGAATCTGATTATTGTCAGGGACTAACATACGGCGACCAGCATGCCCGGCAATTTTTAAATAATATAACTTTTTATGAAAAATCTTCAATATACGATGACCTGGTCACAAATGCGGCATACCTAGGCGTTATAAACTTAAAAAGCAGTGAAAATACTATTTTTAGATATCACGTTCCATTGTACAGGCTCGTAACTCCGCAGGGAATCAGCTATATACCTTCTTTACCCCTTGCCGCAGTCCTTTCAGTTATACCTGATAAGGAAAAATCTCCCTTTATAATTACTAAAAATAACTTAATTATCGGTAAAAGAGTTATCCCTGTTGATAACAGCGGAAGGATACTGCTTAACTGGCATGGGCCAGGATCTACATATGAAAATATCCCGGTTGCAAAAGTCATCCTGAGCAGTGCTCTTGAGCAGGGAAAAATCAAAGAAATTAATAAATACCATAAAATATCCTCGGATTATTTTAAGAATAAAATAGTGGTGATCGGACAAACCTCTGCTGGCACTGACATTCACCCTACGCCCATGTCTTCTATTTATCCCGGGCCGGAAATTATCACCACAGCTATAGATAATCTCCTGAATGATGCAGATGTAACTAGTTCTCACCGAAGAAAATTTATCCTGAAATCATCCCCGGCAATTGATATACCTTTAACGCTGGTATTGTGCCTTATTATCGGGTATGCCATGCTCCGTGCCAAGTCTAATTTTAACAAATTTCAGACATTCATTTTTGCTGTAATGCTGTATGTTGCGCTGGCAACCTGTGCTTTTATCCACCCACAGGTTAGGATATGGCTAAATATGACCTATCCTTTAACATTTATGTTTTTAACAGGGATCAGCACTTATGCTTATATGACCTTCAGGGAAAACAAGGAAAGGAAGCAGATTGAACAGTTGTTTGGCAAATTTGTGTCACCTCAGATACTTGAAAAACTGCTTGCGGACAAGACAGGAATATCTTCCCGTGGGCAAAGAAAAGTGATGACGGTGCTTTTTTCCGATATACGAGGGTTTACCACTCTTTCTGAAAAGTACCCGCCGCATGAGGTAATTGAGATACTAAACGAATACATAACAGAAATGGTTGAAATCATACTCGACCATAATGGCACTCTGGACAAGTATATTGGGGATGCTATTATGGCATTCTATAATGACCCGGTAGAAATGGAAGACCATGCCCTGCGTGCAGTCCAAACCGCTGTGACAATGCGGGAAAAACTTGCTGAACTCAACGAAAAATGGGTAAAAGAAGGAAAAGAACCCCTTAAAATCGGTATAGGTATAAATACCGGGGAAATGATTGTTGGGCATATAGGCTCACCAAGGCTTGTGGATTATACTGTAATTGGCGATAATGTAAACCTTGCTTCCAGGGTGGAAGCTTTGACCAAAGATTATAATGTTACTATACTAATAAGCGAATCCACATATAATGAGGTAAAAGATATAATCCACGCGGAATACGTAGATGAAGTTGTAGTAAAAGGGAAAAGAAACGCTGTAAAAATCTATGAAGTTAAATGATAAGCAAAAATTTAGTTTTATTGGCCTGTCATTAGGGACAGATTCCTCTGCAGAGTCAGGCATTGTAGTTATTGACAGGGATTTGAACCTTATAAAAAGTGATAAAGCCTACCAGCTGAGCGAACTTAAAACAATCATATCAAACTTTTCTCAACTTGCTCCTCCGCAGCACACTATCTTATGTGTTGACCTGCCAAAAAACGTGATGATGCTAACGGGGAAGTGGAGGATTGAGTCTAAGCAGACGCAGATACTGACCATGACCAGTACGCCTGCTGAAGGGAAAAAATCTCCCTGGAAAACCAGATTCAGCGACAGAGGTACAGACCTGTGTAATCATTTTCTGGAGCAGGGTATGGATGTATACAGGTATAATTCGTACTTCACCATAAATATGCTCAGATTAAACCCGCCATACAAGACCAGAGTGCCGGCAGGGTGTAAATTTTTGCAGTCTATTATAGAAGAGAAGCTGGGAATAAAAGGTATTCCGTCAAACTTACTCCCTCTTCCTGCTTTATTAGGGCTTGTCGGGGCTTTTACGGGCTGGAAAATTGCGCATAGTGAGGAAAATGTCGGGTATAAACAAATTGGGGTTTATAAACACATACCGGTAGTAAGTGCGCTTAATATTTAAAATTATTTATACACTTTCTTAATCTCAATCTCATATCCGAGGATTTCAGTTATAATTTCCACCTCGTTGAAAGATAGTGTTCCTCTGAGCATTCGGTGGGAAATGCTTTGTAAAGAATATTTATTACCAGTTTTTTCAGATAAAAGTCTGGCCAACTCTTTCATTGTAATATTTTCTTGAGCAAGTAATGCTTTTATGCGTTCTCTAACAGGCATTTTACTTTCCTAACCTTCACCCTGAACCCAAATTGTCACCCCGGACTTGATCCGGGGTCTAGTCAAGTAGCTACTGTAAGTCTTGATCTACTTTATTAAAATTATACTTTTATAGATAAAAGTTGACATTTATAAACATTATTCAGATAATAATATTTATAAACATCAATAAATATTTATGACAGGAAAATAATATGCAACAAAACTTAACAGATAAAATATACCTTGAACTCGATATGATCCGCTTTTTATCAAGAATAACCCGCTTTGCTATAACAAATAAGACTGAAAATTTGCAGGAAGATAGCCTGCCCTTGGTTTTTGACGATATTGAAAAACGCTGCTGGCAAATTTCCGAAATGGTTGAAAAACTTGATAATACTCCCTAAGTATTTGAACCAACACTGCTCAAATTAAGCTCCCTGACCTCATCAATCTCAGGATAAAACCGTTTGCCCGCCTCACGGAACATCTCAGGGTTTGAACTTGCGAAAAACTGCCTGGTACCGTATTTTTCGTTGTTAAGTAGTTCCTGCTGGAACAGCGTATCTGCTATATCTTCCGCAAGGTGTTTGGCTGGATCAATAAGCATTTCATTATCGCCTGTGATTTCATTGATTACAGACCGTAAATATGGGTAATGGGTACAGCCCAAAATAATCCTCTCCACTCCCTGCTCAAGGAACGGCACTACGTACTTTATTATAAGCCTTCTTGCTTCCTGGGTTTCTGTTTTATTGCTTTCCACCAGCTCTACGAGTCCCGGGCAGGCTCTTTCCAGCACGATCTTTGCAGGATCGAGTTTTTTAATACTGTTGCTGTATGCGTGGGAATTTACTGTTGCAGACGTGGCTAAAACACCTATTTTACTGACATTCAGGTATGACACATATCTTGCTGTGGGTTCAATTAAGCTGAATACCGGGAAATCATAATCATCTTTGATTATTTCATACGTTACAGCCGAGCTTGTATTGCAGGCCATAACTACAGCTTTAACTTTATTTGATTTGAACCATTCCATAATCTCCCGGACAAATCTTAAGAGATGCTCAGGAGTCTTTTCTCCGTAAGGAACTCTGGCTGTATCGCCAAAATATATGAAATTTTCCCCAGGCAGCATCATATCTAACTGTTTTAAAACAGTTAAGCCTCCTACGCCTGAATCAAATACTCCTATGGGTCGGTTGTCCATTTATTTATAAACCTCCAGGTTTAGAACTCGGGAAAGATGAACATGGATAAATTATACCTGATAATTATAATGTTAACTATAAAGCAAGTAAAGGAATGTATATGGCTATCTTATTATCAAAAAAAATTTCCGAGCCTATCAGCAATAAAAAATCATTAAACAGTTTTAAAACAAGGCATATGAATAGAATATTTCTCTATTATTACCTTAACAAGACATTAGTAAGTCGTTAAGAGCAAACAGACAGGAGTAAAGGAGTAAAAACTATGGATTTTTCGAATTCTCCGGTAAACAAAGATGAACAGATAAAAAAAATAATTGAAGATACAGAAGAAATTATCAGTAATTTTAGACAGATATCTTCAATTATAGTTGAAAATCTTGAAAATAAAGACAATGCAATGTATAACCTGGGAAGAAAACTGGTAAATTATAAAGAAGAACAGAATAATTCCGAAGATAACCTTGACAGCGATCAGACAAATGTAAGTTAAGCTTTTTTAACTGAATAAAAATGCCAGAAATCAGGATGGAGCATAACTAGAAACGGGATGAGTTCAAGCCTGCCCACCAGCATATCAAGACAAAATATAAGCTTTGTAACTATTGAAAGACTATTAAAATTTGACATAGGCCCCAGCGCTCCAAAGCCCGGGCCTATGTTGCCTAGAGTTGCGGCTGTGCCACTGATTCCGATAAGTGCATCATTCTCTATAATTGATACAACAATCGTGGAAAGTATCAAAATAGTGAAATAAAAAATTATAAAACCAAGTATCTGCTTTAAAACATCGTGCTGCACCACTGTGCGATCAAGTTTGATTTGCAAGACAGCCTTGGGGTGGAGAGTTTGGGCTATTTCCCTGAGCATATATTTAAATCCAAGAAGGATTCTGACTACTTTTACGCCGCCGCCGGCGGAACCTGCACAACCGCCTATCATCATCATGGCAAAAATTACTACTTTAGCCCTGGTATCCCAGGCTTCAAAGTCCTGGCTTGCAAAGCCTGTAGTGGTAATTATGGAAATTATCTGGAAAAATCCGTGCCTCACGCCATCAAAAAGCGAATAACCGTTTAAAAAACTTATAATAAATGCCAAAAGCAGCGAGGAGATTAAAACTATATTGAAATAAGTTTTAAATTCAGAATCTTTAGATAAAAGCTTAAATTTCCCGCTGGAAATAACTTTATACTGTAAAACAAAGTTAGCACCTGCAAGAAACATAAAAACAGTGACTATTATATCAATATAATTGCTCTTATACCCCATTATGCTTTCAGGATGAGGTGAAAACCCTCCCGCAGCAAGTGTGGAAAACGAGTTACAAATGGCGTCAAAAGCAGGCATCCCCGCAATCATAAGAAAAGTTATTTCAAGAAATGTAAGCAGGATATATATGCCCCATAAAGCTTTGGCAGTTGACCTTATACGTGGGGTAATTTTTTCTTCAATTGGTCCCGGAGCTTCAGCAAAAAACATCTGCCTTCCCGCTACTGCCAGCTGGGGAAGAATTGCTATAAAAAGAACTATAATACCCATCCCGCCCAACCACTGGCTCATACTTCGCCAAAAGAAAAATGCCTTTGGATAAAGGGAAAAGTCAGTTAATATTGTTGCCCCTGTAGTAGTGACGCCGGATATTGCTTCGAAAAGCGCATTTGCAGGCGATAATCCGTAAAATAAATACGGTATTGCTGTTATTATAGATCCAATAGTCCAGGCTGACACAACAATAAGCAGGCCTTCCCTATTTTTCATATCATTGTAGGTTTCAGGCGCTTTAAATATTTTTCTTAAAAAGAAGCCTGACGAAACAGATATTACCGCTGCGCTCAGGAACGGAATTATCGAGTAATAGTCCTCATAAATCAGGGCAACAATAATGGGCACCAGTATAATGAACCCGAAGTAAAAAAGAATAAGTCCCAGAGCGTTTGTAATGTAGTTTATTCTCATAATGTTATTTCATTTCTACCCATTCACAACCTGGACTTTGTCAAGGTTAACATTACGTTTTGCCTGCGCTAAATCATACTGTATCTGCATATTAATCCAGAATTCAGGCGTAGTTTTGAAGGCTTTTCCCAACTTTAAAGCCATTTCAACAGAAATACCCGCTTTTTGGTTAATTATTCTTGACAGAATCTGTCTTGAAACGCCCAGTTTAAAAGCAAACTCAGTTACACTTATACCAAGGGTGTCAATATTATCTTTAATTAATATTCCGGGATGCACAGGATTTTTCATTGGCATAGTATCACCTCCATCTTCGCCATGCTGAACTTGTTTCAGCATCTTTCCAGCTTTCATTATATGCCTATCATTTGTCAATTGGTTTATTCTCATTTAAAAAACTCTTTGGCTTTCGTAGCGCACTGCATAGTAGTAAATATCATTAAATCATCGTTCGCCCGTATATATGTGTTGCCTTTAGGGATAAGTATTTTATTTCCTCTTTTTATAGCGCCGATTATTGTCTTGCATGGAATATGCAAATCCATTATCTTAGTATCCTGAAAGCCCTGTGGTATAGTGATTTCAATTACTTCCCCCTGGCCTTTTTCCACCAGAGCAAGAATATTAACTCCTTTTTCCAGCAGTTTGTTCCTTATTTCCTTTAGTGCAGCCTCAATAGGGGACACAGCCACGTCTATACCGACTTTTTCAAAAAGATTTATGTTTCTTGCTTTGCTGACTCTGGTAATTACTCTTTTAACTCCCAATTGCTTGGCTAAAAGCGAACATAACAGGTTTTTTTCGTCATTATTTGTAACAGAAACAATCACCTCGCTGTTGCCTATGTCTTCTGATTCCAGAAGCTCCAGGTCAGTCCCATCACCTTTAATAACAAGTGTTTTCTTAAGGTTGTCCGACAAGAAATCGCACCGATCAGCGTCAACTTCTATAATCTTGGTTCTTATGCCTATATTTTCGAGGTTCTGCGCAAGCATAAACCCTACATTTCCGCCGCCAATTATTGTTGTGCTGGTAGTGCTTCTTTTTCTCTTCTCAAAAAACTGCGCTGCAAGGTTATTGAGCCCGTCTTCGCTCCCCATAAATATAACCTTGTCGTTCATTGTGAGTTCAGTGTTCCCATCAGGAATAAACAATTCTTCCTCTCTGGTAATCCCTACTATAAGGGAGTCTTCCGGGAAATAGCAGTCCTTTATCTTTTTATTAAGCATTGAAGACTCTTCTTTAATTCTGTATTCAAGCAGCCTGGCCTTACCGCCTGCGAAAATCTCCACGTCGATTGCTTCCGGCACGAGTATAATCCTGAAGATTTCTTGCATAAGCAGTTGTTCCGGCCAGATCATATGGTCAATTCCCGACTCAATTTTTTGGCCATTTGGGGATGATTTGCCTAATGTTTCAAGATATTCCTGTTTTGTGACAAAGCATACAGTTTCTACTTCGCTGACTTTTTTAGCGGTCCAGCTTGCCACAATATTTGTTTCCTCAATTTTTGAGCAGGCGATAAAAACATCAGCTTTTTTTATTCCTGCTGTTTCCAGCGTTCCAATACTGGTTCCGCTGCCTGAAATATAGCTGATATCGAGCTTGTTAAACTCCTCCGGCATCTCTTCTTCACCGCCAATAACTGTGACGTCGTGTACTGAGTATAATTCTTTTGCAATAAGTGAGGCTATTTCTGAAGTGCCGTATATTATAACTTTCATTAATCTTACTCTATAACATCTACTACTAACGGAGTTGGTTCCGTGGGGTTTTTAGATAACTTGAACGCCTGCACAAGTATTTCCCTTGATTTATTGCCCTGTTCTATTGAATTCGCGAATATTTTCGCCAGAATATCGCCTTTATACACTTTATCCCCAATTTTTTTATTTAAAAGAACCCCGGCTCTGTAGTCAATCGGGTCATCTTTTTTATCCCTGCCTGTGCCAAGCATTTTGGCTGCTTTTGCGGCTGTCAGAGCATCAAGGCTCTGCACGTATCCTGCCTCCTCAGCCACAACTTCAAAAGCAAACTGTGTTTCTGATAGCCTCTGAGGGTTTTCTATGTATTCAACATCCCCGCCCTGATATTTCACGATTTCCACAAATTTTTCATAAGCTTTGCCATTTTGCAGGAATTTTTCCAGGTAATTTTTTCCTTCATTTATATTTCTGGCTTTTTTTGCTTTAACAAGGCCCATTGCGCTCAAATACAGGCATAATTCCTTCAAATCCTGTGGACCCTCATTTTTCAATACCTGCACGCACTCAGCAACTTCAATTCCATTGCCTATAGTGTTGCCAAGTGGCTGATCCATTGATGTAATAACTGCGCACATTGTTTTTCCAGCCCGTTTTCCTATTTCCACCATAGTTTTGGCAAGTTCACGCGCTTCATCAGCTGTTTTCATGAACGCACCGCTGCCGCATTTAACGTCCAGCACAATCACATTAGCGCCTGCGGCAATTTTTTTGGACACAACCGAGGATGCAATAAGCGGAATACTGTTCACTGTGGCGGTGACATCACGCAGTTCATACATTTTTTTATCAGCAGGCGTAAAATTCGCAGTCTGGGAAGCTATTGCAGCTCCAATATTCTTTATTTGCGATAAAAATTCTTCAGTAGAAAGCGCTGTCCTGAAGCCCGGGATAGCCTCGAGTTTATCAATTGTTCCGCCGGTAAATCCAAGCCCCCTGCCGGAAAATTTAGCAACAGGGCAGCCAGCAGCAGCTAAAAGTGGGACAACGATGAGAGTCGTTTTATCTCCAACGCCGCCTGTGCTGTGCTTATCAATTATACAATCACCAAGGCAGCTTAAATCAAGCATATCGCCAGATTTTGCCATCTCCATGGTAAGTATTGCGCTTTCATCAAATGTCATACCCTGAAAGCACACACTCATGAGCCAGGCTGAGAGCTGGTAGTCGGGGATGGTGCCGTCCAGCATCCCGTTAATCAGGAAGCTTATTTCTTCCTGTGTGTGAGCTTCACCGCATTTCTTTTTGTTTATTAAATCCACCATTCGCATATGGATTATTATACATTTAAAGTTAGAAATTGTGATATTATTCACTTTTTTTGCAATCTGCGATACCTCTAAGTAATTCTAAACCATTGATCTTTCCACCGTTTGGATCAAATGGATTTGGGATTTCATCCAACTGCTCAGTAAGAGCCTCAGCAGAAATGCTTTTTTTGTTATCAAATTGGTCTGTTACTTCTAAAGTGCCGCTTTCGCAATTGTAAGAAATATTTTTTAAAGGTAGCTGAGTGGCTTTTACTATTTCATCAACTTGTGCAGTCGGTTTAACTGTTTCTTTACCGTTGGCTTTTTCACATTGAGCCATAAGAAGAAGTATGGCAAGCGCTATAGGCTGAATAAGTGACATTCCTATGCTGACCCCTCTATCAATTTTTTTATTTTTTCTTTCCTCTTCCGGGGTCAGATCATCCCATCTTGCACTAAATGCAAGAGGTTTCGCTCTATAATCGTAATTTGGAACGCTTCCTATTCTACTGATCATATTATTTCCTTTCAGGGTTTTTATGTACTAATCATACAAAAGCCCTGAAAACAAAAATTTGACATTAAAATTAAAAAATTAACATTTTTGGTAGTGGCATAAGTTAAAGTGACGGATTAAAAATTTCATAAAATCTGTTTTCCTTGAGAAAGGAGGACAGATA
>MFRL01000066.1 GCA_001784565.1 Candidatus Melainabacteria bacterium GWF2_37_15 | reverse complement strand
CAAGTATTTCTGCGGAAAGGGTGTTGCCAATTCCGTATATATAGGTTAATGCAATAACCATTCTTTTATTTCTTGGTAAATCTACACCGGCTATTCTGGCCATTAATTGTCTTCTCCTTTTGTATATATGTAAGTAAAGGATAAATTACCCAAAACATGAAATAATTTCAACTAATTTTATTAACCTTGTCTTTGTTTATGTTTTGGATTCTCGCAAATTACTGCGACTCTTCCTCTTCTTCTAATTATTTTGCATTTATCGCACATTGTTTTTACAGATGTTCTTACTTTCACTTTTATGCCCTTTCCTGATTTTTTACTTTAATCTATATATTATTCTTCCTCTGGTAAGGTCGTAGGGTGTTAATTCGACCTTAACTTTGTCCCCGGGAAGTATTTTTATGAAATTTTTCCTTATTTTCCCTGATATATGCGCAAGAACCATGTGGTCATTTTCCAATTTTACCTTAAACATGGCATTCGGCAATGATTCTATTATTGTTCCTTCGAATTCTATTGTTTCCTTAGACATTTTACCTCAAAAAAAGCATGGCAAGTACTACCCTTATAATGATTCTACATGGAACATGATAATTTACAAGTTTATGGTTTTATTTTTCTATTAAAACAACAAAACTTCTTGGTTCAAGTTTTAAAGAATCACCTTTAACAGGAATTTCTTCGCCTTCTCTACAAATAGACTGTTTTTTGAGTTTTTCCAGTTCTTTTTCCGGATTATTCGGATCAGTTACAGGAATAGATGTATCAAGAACTTTATGCCAGCTTTTGCCCCCGCCTTTCTGATGAGCAGGCATTTTCACATCCAGTGCCTCTATACCTCTGTTATAAGCAACGTAAATTGAAGGGGATTTGTCATTAAGATGTTCTTCTGTCCCATCAATCTTGTATGCTACAACATCCTGCCACTCGAAAAATTTCTTTCCAAACAAGAAATCACGGTTATCCCACATATCATTCCCATGTCGATCAAGCCAGGTTACATCTTTTCCATTTTTTCCGTTCTTATCTTCACCGTAAAAATATCTATCAGGATGCAAGGCATTGTGGTTATGCCTGAAATTTATAAGCCTTTTAGTGAATTCTGACAAATTATCAGCATTTAAAACCTGTTCATTTCCTTTTTCATCTGTGTTTTTTACTATACTATCCCATTTTAAGGCATTTTTTTCATGTTCGTTATAAGAATTATTACATCCATCCTTTGTGTTGAATCTTTCATCTCCATACAGCAGCATAGGCGCACCCACAGACGTCATTAATAATCCAAGTGCTGTTTGTACAGCTTTCCCCCTTTCTGTGAATGCTTTTTCTTTTGTATCATATATTCCATCATATTGATTCCAGGATCTATTATGACTATCTCCACTGAGAGGGTCTTTAGGATTATGTTTATTATTGTAGGCAAAAAGGTCGTAAAGGGTAAAGCCGTCGTGGCAGGTAATAAAGTTAACTGATCTTGGGTTTGTGCCTCCCAATCCTTCCTTGGAACCGGCAAGGTTTCTGATTATATTAACAGCAGCAGGCCTTGAAGAATCATCATGAATATGGTTAATTGATTCTCTTATAGAATCACGGAAGTGTAGCCCGTTCCATTCTTTCCAGTTTTCCGGGAATCCTCCCTGAACAACTGTTCCATCAGCGGCCCAGGGTTCTGCAATCAGCACTACCCCGTCCTTGTTTTCTTTTGATCTCACAGGAAGTTCTTTTTCAATTTTCTTTAACAGGAGATGATTACGGTCAAACCAGACTCCATCCCCATTTGGGTTCCCATTAGCCAGAAGAGGAGCAAGATCAAATCTGAATGCGCTTACTCCAAGTTTTGCCCAACGTTTAAGTGAGTCTACCACAAGGTTCTGGAACCTTGGAGCAAGAGAATTTGTGTCATTTCCGCATCCTGATGCGTTGTGATAATATCTTCTATCTTTTGGCATTAAATAAAAGTGAGGATTTGCATATCCTTTCAAAGAGGTAATAGTTGTAGCGTCGGGATTTTTTCCATCGACTCCGCCTTCTCCTGTATGGTTGTATACTACATCCATACACACTTCCACACCTTCTTTATTAAAGGCTTCAACCATTTGTTTGAATTCTTTTGTTGGCCCACCAGGAGTCTTGCTGTCATATGCAAGTTCCCTGTCAGGTGCCATAAATGAATCAGTCATATATCCCCAGCCACCTTCTTCTCCTGGCATAGCATTCTGGAATGACATTATTGGCATAAATTCTACTGTAGTTATACCCAGGTTTTTAAGATGTCTGGCAAGGAAGGCTGCACCTTTATAGGTACCAGCATACTCATCCTTCCAGCTATTTACAAGTGTTGTTATTTTTTGCTCTTTTTCAGGTTTTCCTTCTTCTTCTTTTAATTCTTTTTTATAAAGTCTTTTGAGAACATCTTTATTTAAATTTTTTGTAAGTCCCCAGACCTGGGCTTCATAATAAACCTGGTCCGTAAACGGTTTCGATAAATCTGGTACTGATTTTAGTGTTCCTTCTTCGGAAATTTTTTCAAGCTCTCTTGTATAAATACTTTTTGATGCTACTTTGGCGCTGTCTTTTTGTCTGTTACCTTCTCCTGACATAAAGTCATAACCGTTTTCTGAAACTCCAGGTGTAAGAGTATCATGGCTGGTTTCGTATGAATAATAATCAGAAAGCAGTTTATTAGGATTGAAACGATTTCCTATAACATCTCTATCCCGGACACCATGTCCCTTTAATTTGCCGTCCTTTAAAATAAAGCCTGTGTGTTGGTTACTCTTATCTAAAACAGGAAACCCTTTTTCATCATAAAATACAGGATACTTGCCTTCCTTGGCTTCAATCCATTTATTTTGTTCTTTATCCCAGACAGAGTCTACTTTAATATTTTCCCCAGAATTTGTTTTAACTACATTCTTTTGGTTGTTAATTTCTTCTATTAAATTGCCGTTTTCTACGCTGTATTTAATTTGGTTGTTATTCTGATTTATTATGACGGGTGTTCTCTTATAATCAAAGATAATGTCATAAGTACCTGTTGTTACATCGACAGAGCGCCCTTTTTGAGGATCCAGAGCCTGCTTTAATATAATCGGGTTCCAGTTATTATCATAAATGGTATGTGAACCAATTTCTGTTCCCGGCTGCCAGTTATCCTGATAATCCCAGTTAGACCCCCATACCCTGTACCCGTAATAAACAGGTTTATCTTTGTCCTGTTTACTTTCAAGATTTATGTTTAATAATTCCTGTATTTTATCTTTAGAAATAGAATGTACCCATCTGTCACTTTTTGTTGGGATCATTGGAATCCTTGCTATTTCCTGCTCACCGTTAGGTTTTCTGAAAAGACAAAGTTCCATTCTTGTTCCAATGGAAAAAATTCCAAAATCAAGGGATTTTGTCAGCGGATTATAATGGGAGCCCATTTTTATGTTATCAAAATCCTTATTAGCCCGCTCAATTTTAGTAACACCAGCACCAAAACTCAAAACTTTGGCATTGTTACGGACAAAACTGTCCTTTATGTCATACGTTAAGGACGGGCTTTTAAGCGCTGATCTATTAGTTACACATTGAAATTTTTGAAGATTATCCAGCTTCGATATGATAGCAGAGTCTTTAATTTCCATACTTACTCAAATTCCCCAGAATTTCCTTGTTCTAAAATGCTAAAAGAGCCTGAATAAAAAAAAATGACATTTAAAAAAATTTTTTTTACAAAAATTAACAGATTCTGGTAAAATGCACTTATGGCAAATTTTATTTCAATATTTAGAACGCTTTTATCTTTTGTGGTGGCCGGGTTACTGTTTATACAGAGTGATACTGTTTACTGGACAGCTTTTGTTCTTACTATTTTAGTAATATGGATGGACGGGCTGGACGGGTATGTTGCCAGGAAATTTAATGAAACCTCTAAGTTTGGTGCAGTTCTTGACATATTAAGCGATAGAATAGTAGAAAATGTTTACTGGATTACGTTTGCAGTTCTTGGTTGGCTGCCGCTGTGGGTTCCGCTAGTTGTTTTAACAAGGGGGATTATTACGGACGGTTTAAGAAGCTTGGCGCTTGAGCAGGGGTACACAGCTTTTGGGCAGACCACCATGATGCAAAGCAAAATCGGAAAATTTATTGTAGCATCAAATTTTAGCAGGTTTTCCTATGCTGTTTTTAAAGCAATAGCTTTTGCATTGCTTATTGTTGCACAAATTAGGTTGGAAGTTTCCCTGATAGCATATATTAGTGCTTATGCGTCGGTATTTTTCTGTGTAGTACGGGGATTGCCGGTAATTATCGAGAGCAAAAGATTTCTGGTTAAATGAAAACTATGAATATAGTTCTCCATGAACCTGATATCCCGCAAAACACAGGCAATATAATCCGTTTGTGCGCATGTACAGGCTGTACGCTTTATCTGGTAGGAAAACTTGGGTTTCATATTACCGACAAACACATGAAAAGGGCGGGGCTTGATTACTGGCAGGACGTGGAAATACATAAAATTCCTACCATAAAAGAACTTGAAGAAAATTTTCCTGAAAATAATTTCTATTACCTGAGTACAAAAGCTCAAAGGCTGTATACAGAAGTATGCTTTAAATCCGGGGATTTTCTGGTTTTTGGGAGCGAAACAAGAGGACTTCCAGAAGAAATAGTATTTCAGAATCCCGAAAAAGCCCTTAAAATACCCATGTCTAGTGATAAAAGAAGCCTTAACCTTGCTAATTCAGTATCCATAGTTGTTTATGAAGCATTAAGACAGAATGGATTTAGCATATTATGACTAATCTGGATTCTATAATTTCTAAACTCGAAACTTTTGCCCCGCCTGAATTGGCAGAAGAATGGGATAATTCAGGCTGGCAGGTTTTTCTGGGGAATAAAAACATCACCAAAATAATGCTGGCTTTATCTCCTACTGAAGATGTTATTGAAAGTGCTGTTAATAAAGGCTGTGAGCTTTTAATAACACATCATCCTATGTTTTATACAAGCTTAAACCATAGAAACCTTCAAGTTTACGCTGCACATACAAACCTTGATTTTGCACCGAGGGGTATTGCTGAGCGGCTGATGAAGATGTTTAAGCTGGAGAAAGAGGAAACTCTTTCGCATATTGTAAATAAGGTGAAAGAGAATCTAAATGTCAAAACAATAAAACTTATAAACCCTTCAAATATTCAAAAAATAAGAAAAATAGGTGTTATGCCGGGCAGCGGAGGAAGTTTAATTCCGAGCTTAAAAGATATTGATTTATATATTACCGGAGATGTTAAATATCATGATGCCATTGAGGTAAAAAACTTTGCAGTTATTGATGCAGGGCACTTTGAAACTGAAAGAATTATTTTACCTGTACTCAGGGATTTATTAAAGGAATTCGATGTCCAGGTATTTATTGCGGAAGAAAAACCTCCCTGGGAGTTTGTTTAAGGTAATTGAACCTCCATAGTCGGTGGGACTTCAGTCCATGTAGGATAATCTTTATATAAAACTGATGATCCAACTGTTCCTATGTATTCCACATTATCATTAATCGTATCCCCGTCAGTATTATCATCATTAGGATCAAATCCAAGCATTCTTTCCAGTACATCAATAAGCCCGTCCGTGTCAGTATCAGTTGCATAATCCGTAAGACTAATCAACCGCGAATGGTGGTATATTTCCACTCCATCTATATCAGCGCCGGGAGTAATTGTGGAATGCTCGCCAGGTAAAAGGGTTGGGATTGCTGAAGGGGTAATTCCTCCAAATGGCGGCTGGATGAAAAAGCCATCTTCTTTGTTATCATCAATTATCCTTATATACTTCACATTACTTATTTTGGGAGCGGCAGCAGCCGGATCGGTTCCATCATATACTGTAACTCCTCCATTAGTACACTTAGCTCCTAAATCAAAAAGCCCGCTGCCGTAAAATTTATGCGTAGTTAATGTTGCTCCGCTGTAGGGAACATCTACCATATGGCTTCCGATCATTTCAATGGTATTTATATTTACATAGAGCGGTGTGCCTGTGCAGCTTATATTTACCCAGCTAATCCCGCCTCCAGGGTCGGATGCATCGACGTAAGGGTCATTAGGATTAGTATCTATTCCTGCATAAACAAAATATCCTTCAGCATGGCCCCTTTCATAAATCGCAAAATCAAAGCCATTACCATTTACCAGAGTAGTCGGAAGTCTTAAAGTTATATAGCCTCCGGGTCCTAATGATAAAACTTTTCCATCAGGCTGGCCATAAAGCTTTTTTATGTCGGTATTTTGGTTATATACAGTTATAGTTCCTGTATTTGGAGTAACAGAACCAAGAGGCTGCTTTATATCCATGTCCTTAAATGTTGCTCCTGCTCCTTGCAAAATACTTCCTCCGGGCTTCGGGAAAGTACTGCTTAAATAAACAGGCAGATTAACAGCTGCGGCTGCTGCTTGTATATTAATTTCTTTAACGCCAAGAACAGCTAATAAGTAGGTTGGAACTGTAGCATCTGCAGTTATGCTTACAGCCCTGGAAGTAGGATTTACGTTAATTGTAGGAGTTCCTCCAAATCCGGTGATAAATTGGTTACTATTTACTAAAGCATCATAATGTGAAGTTGCATTAGTGGTAATTTGGGCCTGGGTTGGCATAATAAAAGTGCCGCCTGTTTCATATATTTCATATTCGGAAGCAGCGAGCAGAGCGGCGGATTCTACTGCTTTTTGTAGTTCATACCTCTGGTTTAATATAAGTCCCAAATCCAGCGCAAATGTACACAGGCCTAAAAGAGCCATTATGCTGAAAACAAGAATTATTATTGATGAACCTTTTTTGTTTCTCATTTTATTGCTCCTTAAGGCCAAACCGTAGGCGGAGTGCGTGTTACATAGGAACTATTGCTGAATGTATTACTGTTTTTAAGGTAGTCAAATTCTGGAGATGGATCGAGAGCTAAATCTTGTCCGCTTTCGGCTCCATGGATAAAATCTTTTTTTATTGCTCTTCTTGCTGCTGCACTACCAGCATGTTCCCACCAGGTAGGATATTTCCTGGTGTAGTTAGTTCCGTCTACATCATAATAAAGTGCTTTATTTCCTGCATTATCATAAGTAACAAACATTGCGTCTTTAAATAGGGGCAAATATCGTGCTGTACGACTTGGTTCTATGGGGTCATTACTTTGGTATGGAGTGGAAATGATATAACGATTTGTACCAGATGCATAAAACGCTGGCAGCCCTGCTGCTGTTATATCATCAGAAAAGCTAGGACAATTAATAGATGTGCCCCCATTGCCGCATTTATTAGCGAGATTCCAGAAATCAACTAACACTCCAAGTTCATTGCCGTCAAGGTTCCCGTTAATATTCACATCAAAATATTCTGGATCCCTGTCCCATGCATCCGATATTCCATCGCCATCACTATCTATATAAACATCTATAATATCTACCTGGAAAAAATTATTTCCATCTCCATTATCAGGGTCTTCATCATTAGCAAAAACTGCAGTTGCGCTGCTATCATATACTCCTGCGTTCGCCCCCTGGTCGTGTTCGAATAATCTAAACCTATACATATATGGCCTGTAAAACGGGTTAATTGCGACATCACTTTGATTAGTATGGTAAATAGAGTCTGCCATGGTCATAACTTGCGGGGATTGTGTGCTTATAAAGTATTGATTATCCCAGTTTCCAGCACCCCAGCTATTGTAGGCCGTGGTATATGAAAAATAAAACCCATTAACATGTTGGAAGTCGTGATCAGTTAAAACTGTGCCAGAATTATTGGTAATAATAACAGGCTCAGTTGCTCCCATAATATAAGAATCATTCCATGGCGTAGTAGGAAAGTCCCCCAGTCTAGGGTTCATCCTGAGTGCTCTTTCATTAACCGAGGCAGTATCTCGCTGATCACCTTCACAAAGGCCAGTTGTCCCGCCTGTACCGCAAAAAAGAATCCTTTTAGTGTAAAAGAGATTTGTATCATTAAAACGCAACCTGAAATTTGGGTTCGCCCCTTCAGAAATGAATAATAAATCCGTATTATATTTCACATAAATAAGGTGAGTAAAACCCATGGCAGAGGCGACCCATACATAGGGAATATTGGTATTAAACCATCCACCAGGTTGATAATAAGGTGATCTGGCCTCTAAAGTCCCTGTTCTTAGGTTTACTCTAAGGTTTGGAGGAAGTAGGTCGTTTCCTACCCAGTCCACTAGTCGCGCATGGGCAATATCATATTCAAGAGAAGGATGTGTTCCGGGGCCCTCATAAAGGCGGAGCAAAAAAGCTATATGTTCCCTGACATTAAATGCTGAAGCGGGATCATAATTATACGGTGTAGTATCAACAAGTGCGCCCGAATCAATAAAATTACCGGCACCGTCTGTAAAAAATTTTGATAAGTGTTCAGTTGTAGGGGTTACAGGGACGTTGTTTGATTGGAAAATATGTGGGTTTACGGTTTGAGAGCTGCTAAACGGTATAGCAGAAAAATTAGATCCTGCCATACCCGCAAGTAGAAAATAAGGAGTATATTCATAATACACAAAGGCAACAGCGGTATTACTAGTTGCATTATACTTGACCTTGGCGCTAATACTGCCAGAATTAGGAATGTTATGCATTATAAGGTATTCAATAACCTTATTTTTTATAAAATCTGACACAAAAGCTTCTTTTGTAGCAGTATCCCCGTTAATGCTGTTAAGTTTATTGACTTCCATGAGGCTCATTTTGACAGCTTCGGAAACCGTTAATCGTGCGTTTATTGCAGCGCCAAATTCTACTACAATAAAAATTATGATCATCAAAATTGGGACAACAATAGCAAATTCGACAAGCTGTTGAGCTTGCCTGCTTTTTAAAAAAAATCTTCTTCTCATAATATTTATTTCGTTAAAAATGTTAAAAACTTTAAAAAATGATATAATATTTATATACAAACTGAAAAATTAAGTAAGGAAAAGGCATATATATGCAAAAAAAAGGTTTTTCTTTGGGTGAAATGCTGTCAGTTATATTAATTATTGGCGTAATCGCTGCAGCAACAGTTCCTATGATTTCTAGTCAGCAACAGGGTAAAAACTTTGAAAACAATGCTGTAAAGTGCATAAAAAGCGAGTTGGCTGCTGATTTAAACTCTACAGCCTGCCAGACTGCATTAAAATTTGCCAAATACCAGAAATTGAACGCCCATAAAACCATGTTTTACTTTGCAGAGCACGGCAACACCGCTGAACAGGAAGCTGCAAGAAAAGCTATCCGCCAGGCCTGTGACGAGGGTGGGTTAGATACGTGTAGCTACCTGGTGGAATCGTGTAGAAAAGATTTAGAAAAATGTGATATAGCTGATTCGGAATACGATCTGCATCATTACCTTATGATGGCAAAAAACGTTGGTGATATAGGCAGGATGAAAATAAGAGATATAACAAAGCCGTGGTACGGTCTTCATAACACAAACATTGTGACGGCTGTGGATAATGCCTGCTGCATTGACGGTGAAGTTAACACTGCCTGTGATATAAATGATAGTACCACCTGTCTATAAAGTAGGTTATATGCTGGTATTTTAAAAGATTAAAATTTGCTATAATAATTGAATTGTTATAATAGCTGGGGAATTACGCATGTTTCAAAAAAATATAGACGCCATAAGGTCAAAAAACCCGCAACTCGCTGAAAAACTTGAAAAAATTAATCTGGAATCAGTACAGGATATAACTGTCGGGGAAGCGGAAACCAAAGATTTAATTATTGCATATAAAGACCTCGCCCTGCACAGTACAATCGACCCGATAAGAGAAGCCAACGCAATTTGGAATAAAGCAGTTCACACAGAATTGAAAAAAAATGATATCCAAATCGTGTTTGGGTTGGGATTGGGGTATTTGTTTAAAAGAGCTTATGTAAATTCCGGCTCAAAAATCTTTCTTTTTGAGCCTATGCCGGAAGTTCTGCGTTTTGTGCTGGAACATGTGGACTTTTCAGCAGAACTTACAGATAAAAGAGTTTATATTACTGATAATGTCAAAGATATAACCGAAAAGCTAAGTTCAGAGTATCTCCAGGGCGACAGAGCAGAGTTTATGTTTCTTCCTGCTTATGCTTCCATTACACAGGATATAATGCAAGATTTAACAACCAGGCTGGTAAAAGTTCTTGAAGAAAAATCTGCGGACGTTAGTACTATATTTAGGTTTGCACAAGGCTGGACAAAAAATTTCATAACAAACCTTCCCCATTTCTTTGAATTTCGGCCATTAGGCTATTTTAAGGATACTTTTGCTGATAAAAATGCATTGATAATTGCAGCAGGGCCTAGTTTACAGGAAAATATTGAAAAAATAAAGAAAAATAAGGATAAATTTATCACAATAGCCGTAGGTAAGGCGCTGAGAGTGCTTGCGGAAAACAATATTGTACCGGATTTTGTAACTTTTGCAGATGCAAGAAATCTTGAACTCCAGGTACAAGGATTGGAACACGTAATTGCAAAAACCAATATTATAATGACTATAAAAACTGACAGCAAAATATCCGCTCTTAAGGCAAAAAACAAAATTTTATATTTGCCGGAAACCGACCCCTATACTAATTTATTTATTAAACATTCCAGCCTGGATCCGGGTTCTTACGAATCCGCCAGCAGTATATCAATTATAAATTACTTTATAGCAAAGACACTTGGCTTCAGGAATATTGCATTCGTGGGTCTGGATCTTGCTTTCCCGGATAATAAAATTTACGCAACCGGCGAGTCTTTAAAAATAGATGAAAATGGCTATATTCAGATGAAAAATGTACAGAAATCTAACAGGAAAGTCGGATATGTAAAGGATAAAGACGGAAATACCCTCGCCACAAGAGACGACTACATGATATTCATAAGGCAGCTTGAAGGAATTTTGGAAGAGGATACAAGCCTTTCCAGAGTTATAAACACTTCAACCCGAGGCGCTTATATAAATGGAATGGATTATGTAGACTTTGACAGTTATGTAAAGAAGATTAGCGAACTAAATATTAATGTTAATGAAATAATATCTGGTATGAATGCCAAAACCGGCAATGTATGGCATGAATGTATGCAGAAAGTGTCAAAAGAAATTTATGACAAACACGTTGAAATAAAACAAATAAATGAAAAATCAGTTCTGGCTTTAAACGACATTACGGTTATGATTGAAACGTTGGAAACTGAAACAGAATGTAAGCCTGATCATGACAGTCTTGGGGACTTACAATTTATGTTAAATGAATTAAAAAGCAGATTAATGAATAATATAATTCTTCAGAATTCTCTTCAGGGTGAATTATGGATTTATACTAAAAACTATAAAACTCAAAATATGCACGAAAAGACCACTATCCTGAATAACCTTAATGTGGAAAGGCGATTATTCAGTAGAGTTTATAAGCACTCCTCCGATATTTTAAGTTGTATGGAAAATCCCTGTGAAAGCGTAAAATCATATTAGGATGACTGATGATTAGTCAGGATTATCCCTGCCCCCAATTGTCATTCTGAGGAGGGCGAGGCATATGGTAAAGGATAAATTAAAGAAATTGGTTTTCTCGCCCGACGTGAGAATCTATCTAAGTGGAGCGAAGCCCCACAGCTTGCATTCCACACTGGATAGATTGCTGCGTCGCTCCCTTCGGTCGCTCCTCGCAATGACAATAAGCATAATTATTTCCCTGCTCTTTATAAGCTCCTCTTTTTGCTATGACTACTACGCAGCAGGGAAAAAAGCCTATGATAATAGTGAATACGATAAAGCCGGCTTTTATTTCGCTAAAGCATTAGAAAAGTTTCCTTCAAATTTAAAATGTCGCTATTACTACGCTCAAACCTTAATTAACCTTAATGAATTTGAGAAAGCTCAGCGGGAATATGAAAAAATAATAGAAGCATCCCCGCTTAGTTATGAAGCGAGATTGGCTTTTATGGGGATTTCAGAGATTGAAAAATACAGGCTTATTAAGAAGGGAATAGACCTGGATACCAAAAACAACGCAAGCACAAAACAGAAATTTGCATTCAAATCAGGGGATACATACATAGAAAACGCTCTTGAAGGCGGGCAGGTTACCAGGTGGCATACTGAAAAAATGCCTATAAAAGTATATATACAGCGCAATACAGGACTTCCCGGTTACAAAGATTCTTATTTTTCCGAGATTAAACGGGCGATGGATAATTGGGTTAACAGTGTGGGAAATAATCTTATAATTAGTTATAAAATCACTGATAATCCTGATGAAGCTAATATTAGGGTTTATTTTGTTAATGAAATTTTAAAGAAAACCGGGAAAGGGTATGTAACAGGACTGGCAACTCCTTATATCAAGGGCTCTATTCTCGATTATTATGAAGTGAAATTTATTCCTCAGGGTGATTTATACACTACAGCTTTGCACGAATTAGGCCATGCATTGGGTATAAGGGGCCACAGTAGTAATAAATCAGACATAATGTACTCTGCGGTAAATGATGTGAATGAGCTTTCATCACGTGATATAAATACCTTGTCGCTCCTTTATACGCTTGACCCGGATATATCTAATTTTGACAAGGATGAAAAAATAGTTACAGGTTCAGCTAAGAATGAAAAATTATTGGGCTCAAAGGACAAATTGCTTGATAAAAAATTACAGGAAGCAGTAGAATACACAAAAAGTTACCCGAATAATGTTTTGAGCTGGTCACATCTTGGAAAAGCTTATTTTGATCTTGGAAATTATGAAAACGCAGTAATAAGCTATAAAAAAGCCATTGAAATTGATCCTTCTTACACAAGCGCTATAGAAGGCCTTGCTTTTACTTATAAAGAAATGGGGAAGACAACTGAAGCGTCAAATTTGTTTAAGGAACTCATAAGTAAAGAGCCAAGAAACATAGCTTTTTCGCATAATTACGCGCTTTATTTAATGGAAAACAAGCAGTATAGTGAAGCGAAAAATATTCTACAAAATTTATTAAGGTATAACCCGCAGGCAAAAGACGATGAAAACATACAGAATCTGCTGGATTATGTCAATAAGATTTAAACCTCCAGAATGATGCCCTAAAAATAAAATTAACGGAAAATAATAAAAGATATGAAAGGTATGTCTGGGGGTATTTTATGAATAACGAAACAGAAAAAATCACTTTTAGCCAATTATGGAATAATCAGCCACCCGTGCTTCAATTGTGTTTTGGTTTAACAACTTTAAGCTTTGGGTTTATCTATCTGCTTTTATTTACAATGCTTTAATTTGCTGAGTACATTTAAAGTGTATTTTAGCTACGTTATTTAGCTTCTCAATTCCGTATTTGCTTACAAATACGCCTGCCTGCTTTAATACTTCCGCAGAAGCTCCTTTTGGCAAGTTTATTCCGTATTCTGTTGAGAATTTTTTAAGCCTTGTGAGGAATTCATCCCGCGCAAGCACTGAAGCCGCAGCAACCGCAATATCATCCTCAGCTTTTGTTCTTTGTTCAAGAATAATATTTCTTCCGTTTTTTAGTAAAGCGTTTTTAATAAGGGATTCATTCCCGAATTTGTCTGAAAGCGCATACTCGCACGGCGTTTTCTCAAGAATATTTTCAATTGCTCGTGCGTGTCCCCAGGCAAGCAGGTTGTTCAAATTTTTAAACTTGCTGTAAAGTTCATTATATTTGGCCGGGTTTATTGTGACAACGGCAAAAGTGCTGATTTCCTTTATTTTAGGCGCAAGTTTGTGGATTGTAGTATCATTAATTTTTTTGCTGTCCTGAACTCCAAGTGTAATAAGCTGGTTCATGTTTTTTTCATCAACCAGCACGCCTGCAACCACAAGCGGGCCAAAATAATCACCTTTGCCGGATTCATCAGTTCCAATCCAGGAGTTATGTTTTGAAATGTCATTGCGAGGAGAGCCTTTAGGCTCGACGAAGCAATCCATTCTGTTGGGGGAAAAAAACTCCTCTGCCCCTTTGCCCTGTACAAGAATCTTTCCACTTTTATATAAAGTAATAGTTAACCCGTCTTTTTGTGCCCGCCAATATGCGTGTTCTGCAGGCTTGAATTCAAACCCTTTATTTTCCAGATCAGACTTTAATTCCTGCTCAGAAAGGTTTAAACTAACCAACGAGACCGCTGTCATCAGACTCACTAGACTGTACCATTATGGCATGCTGGACAGGCTTTTCTTTCTTAATTGCTGAATTATACATTGGCTCTGTATCATAGCCAAATTCATCGTGATGGAATTTTTGAACCTGTTCGTCTTTGAGCTTCTTCGCTAATTCAGCTATTTTATAAACCAGTTCATATCTATTCTCGGTTTTTTCATTTAAATCAAGCGCTATTTTTACAATTTGTTCCATATCTTTAACTCTCCTGAACTCAAAGTAATTAATAATATAGTACAATGCTAAATTAACTATAGCAATTACACATTCCCATTAACCATCATTTGTTTGTAACTGGTTAAATTGTAACTAAAAATAAAATGAAAATTTTGATATCACAATTTGTGATATCAACAAGTAATTTAATATTAAAAAACAACATTGTCTTTAAAACAATGATCATGGCTGTCATTCTTGATGTGGGGAGTTGTTTTAATGTTTTAGAATAATACCTATTTTTTGTGACATTTTAGATATTCGATTGATTTCATCTAGTGCCATTTCGGCAAAAACCTGAGATTCTACGTTGTCTACCAGTTTTTCTATAATATTTTCGAGTAAATATTTAGCACGCTCAGATTTTATTGAAATCCTTGCCCTAAGTTTATAAAGTTGTCTATTTTTGCCCATTTTTGCTCCTTATTAAGAAATTTTTTAATTATCATATCAAATATGATATAAATCATATTAAATTTGCTATGAAAAGTCAAATTTTATAAAAATTGTTAAAATTTTATAATGTTAAAAAATAATTTAGCCGTTTTAATGGCAAGGAAAAAAATACGCATAGCGGAACTTCATAGGATTACAGGCATAAGCGCAAGCTCTTTATCTAATCTTTATAATGAAAAAACTGATATGATAAGCTTTCGCACAATCGAAAAACTTTGCGAAGCTCTTGATTGTACTGTTGGAGAACTTTTTGAGTATATTCCTGAATAGTTTAACTATTACCTAATCTACACATTCACATTAACCATCATTTGTTTAAGTGTGCGCAAAGTGCTTTCCATACTTACATGTTCTTTAATGCCCTGCTGAAGAAACTTGTTAATTTCAGGCATCATTTTAATAGCTATATCTAACATATGGTTCTGTCCGGGCTGGTACATACCTACATCAATCAAATCCTTATTTTCCCTGTACATAGCCAGGAGTTTACGCATTTTTGCTACAGCACCCTGGTGTTCAAGGTCAGTTATTTCAGGGAAAAGTCTGCTGATACTGCCTAAAACATCAATGGCAGGATAATGGTTCATTTCAGCAACTTTACGGGAAAGGAATATATGCCCGTCCACAATACCCCTTACAGTATCAACAACCGGGTCATTGATGTCATCCCCTTCCATAAGAACTGTATAAAGTGCTGTAATAGAACCTTTAGGGCTTGTGCCTGTCCTTTCAAGAACTCTTTGAAGCCAGGAAAATATAGATGGCGGGTAGCCTTTCATTGTGGGAGGCTCCCCTATTGAAAGCCCTACTTCCCTTCCAGCCATTGCACATCTTGTAACCGTATCTGTCATTAAAAATACTTTCTTCCCCTGATCCCGGAAGTATTCACAAACAGCAGTAGCAGATTGAAATGCCCGCATCCTGATTAGCGGAGGCTGGTCTCCTGTGGAACAAACAAGTACAGACCTCTTCATACCTTCCGGCCCGAGGCTGTTTTCTATAAATTCCTTAACTTCTCTTCCCCGCTCACCAATCAGCGCCATTACGTTGACATCAGCTTCACTGTTACGAGCGATCATACCCAGCAGTGTACTTTTGCCAACACCGCTACCTGCAAAAAGCCCCATACGCTGGCCTGCTCCAAGGGTTAACATTGAATCAATAGCCCTGACTCCTGACTGGAATTTATTTTTAATTATTGGCCTTGTAAACGCATCAGGCGGGTCTTTATCAATGGATACATACTTCGCCCTGGAAGTATCCAGCGGCTTTCCGTCCAGCGGTATGCCAAGCGGGTTTATGAGTCTACCCAGGAGGAAATCCCCCATAGGGAACATAATTGGCGTGTTAGTTGATGTTACCAGGCTGCCCTGTGCAATCCCGGAACCGTCGTACAAAAGGAGCATCTGAGCTACGTCTCCCTTGAATGCAACGACTTCTGCGGGTTTTTGGTCTCCATTGACTGTTTCTACGTAGCATAGATCGCCTATTTTTAACCCTGGAAGCCTAGCTTCAACTGTTAAGCCAAGAAGTTTTGATACAGTTCCTTTGTATTTATATATTTCTGCGTTACCTATGATTTCTAGTGCTCTGTCGCGCGTAGCTTCTATTTGTTCTCTCATATTAATAGCTCATAGCCTCTTCACCAATTGTATCCACCTGCTCGACCCTGATATCAGGAATGAGTTCACTGTAAGAAATAACTACAACCGTTGGTATATGTCTTTCAAGAAGTTGGTAAAGAGGCAGCCTTATCCTTGGGGAGCAAAGTATTGTAGGCTGGTATCCCACAGTTTGATGTGCTCTCATAAGCACTGTTGCCGCTAATTCAATTAATTCCTGCACTTGTAAAGGATTCAATAAGAACATTGTCCCTAGTTCCGTTCTCTGGCAGGAATCATCAAGCATCTTTTCCCATTCCTGTGAAAGAGTCACAACATACAGTATTTTATCCTTACCTGCGTTACTCAGGCATATTTGCCTTCCAAGCGCAGATCTTAGCCTTTCAGACAGGATATCAGGTTCTCTTGAAAATCTTGCGTAGTCACAAAGTCTTTCAAAAATAAATACAATATCCTTGATTGAAACTTTTTCTCTTATAAGGTTAACAAATATTTTTCTCAGGTCGCTTGTGGAAATAATTGCAGGTACCAGGTCATTAACCAGGGTTGGGTCCTGGGTTTTAACAAGTTCCATAAGCTTAATGACGTCAGTTTTTGTCATTATTTCATCAACGTATTTACGTACACATTCCTGCATGTGAGAAACAATGGCATCTGCAGGGTCTACAGCAGTAATGTTTTCTCCTTCTTTTATAAGATCAGGCTTTACCCAGTACACAGGCTGCTGGTACGTAGGATCAATACCGGTTATGACATCGTGAGGAACAGGTTTTCCTGCACTTTCCCATTGTTCTGCCATTACCATTAAGGTGTCAGGGTAAATAAAACCGTTTGCAACCGAATTATTCCTTATAGATATAAGGTATTCATTCTTATCCAGAGCCCCGCTATCCATAATCCTTATGCTTGGGATAATATAGCCCAGTTCATCCGTTGATCTTTGTCTTAGAGCTGCTATTCTAGGTAGGAGGTGGCCTTCCTGCTCAGGATCAGCAATTTTTAAAAGGTTATCCCCGACCTGAAGGCTTAATATGTCCACGCCAAGTCTTTCGTACATTTTATTTGGGTTAACCATGTCCTGCATATTTTGTTTAACGGATTCCAGTTCATAATACTGCGATCTTACGTCCTGCTGCAGCACAACTGTAAACGCAGCAACACCAAGGATAATGGCTATAAGCCCGAACCACCACCATGGAAGTCCTGTAATCGAGGAAGTCAAAGCAATTAAAAGAAGAAAACCGGAAGCAAAGAATAAACTGTTGGGTTTATTCATAAGCTGGGCGAATATATCTCGGGCCAAACTCTTGTCTGATGCTGTAGTTCTTGTCATTGTGATACCGCAGGCAACGGCCATTAACAAGGAAGGAATCTGGGCGGAAAGACCGTCACCAATCGTCAGCTTTGTAAAGGTTTCAACAGCTTCTTCCAGGGACATACCCATCATAAGCATTCCAATCGCCAGCCCTCCGACGATGTTAATTACTGTAATAATAATACCTGCGATGGTATCACCTTTTACAAATTTCATTGCACCGTCGAGAGAACCGTAAAGTGATGATTCCCGCTGAAGGTCTTCTCTTCTTCGGACAGCTTCTTCCGGCCCGATTAACCCCTGGTTAAAATCAGCGTCAATAGTCATTTGTTTACCCGGCATAGCATCTAATGCAAACCTGGCGGCAACTTCAGCTATACGTTCAGAACCCTTTGTAATAACCAGGAACTGTACGATAGTTATAATAAGGAAAATTACAAAACCAACAACAATGTTTCCCCCGGTTACGAATTCCCCGAACGTATGAATTACTGCCCCCGCTTCAGCTTTTGTAAGAATAACCCTTGTTGCTGCGATACTTAGCACCAATCGGAACAACGTTCCGATAAGGATAACAGAGGGAAAGGCCGCAAGATCGAGAGGTCTTTGTACATACAGGGAAACAGCAATTAATACAATGCCAATAGCAATATTTATAGTGATAAACAGGTCAATGAGAGGTGTAGGCAGCTCAATAATGAGGATTACAACCAGTCCTAGCACGAATATACCGAGAAATAGTTCGGTTAAAAAGCCTGTTTGGTTTTGTGCCTGAGCGTGCGACAAATTACTTACCCTTCATGTGTTTTACATACCCGATTCCAGAGCTTTTTCCAGTATCTGGAGTTGTGTGGAAAATTTGGCATCTATTATTCCATTTCTGGTTTCTACGATGCAGCTTCCTCTTTCAACTTCTTCATCTGCTATTACATTTATTTTTGTTTTTTCGTGATATGGATAAATTTCAGGCAGGTTTTCCCTGACGATTTGCACGTCCTGCGCATTAGTCTTTATCATTATTTCCGTTTCATCCCTGCCTACGGACTGTATAATTTCTGACACTATTTTTAATATGACCTTATCACTTAATTCCACTTCTTTTTTAATAATTTTTTCTGCTGCTTTTACCGCAATAATTGCAATATCAGGAATTGCATCGTGCATAATCTTTTCTTTTGCTGTTAATAACTCATTAATAGCCTCAGTAAGCTTTTCTATTTCATCTTTATAAAAAGTTGTACTGCGCTCCAACCCTTCTTGAAAGGCATCTTTTTTGATAGAGTTTGCTTCTTCCTGTGCACGGGAAATAATATTTCTGTCATCAAGGCGTCTGTAACCTCTACGCCTATCTCCCCTTCTTCTTTCCTGTCTTTCTTTGATTGCAGCCTGACGAAGATCAGATTTATCCATTATTTCATGCTTTTTAGCGGGCACAATGTTGGTTGAGCCTGTAACAGGATTTTTCTCCGGTGAGATCTTGGATTTATTTTTTCCTTTAATGATCATTTGGTAATTTTTTACGCCGCAAGTTTAATTCTCAGGTAATTATATAATATTTTAACGATATGGGTGGAAAGTTCAACTTTAGTAATATTTGAAGCATCTTCTAAAATACAGTTGCTAAGAAATTCCTGAATTTTTGGCCTTTCATACATTGTAAGGTTTATTATTTCTTCTTCCCCGTATTTTTCCTGAAGCTTTTTAAATGACCTGATAAGTTCACCCTGGTTAGGTTTTGAAATCCGGGAAATGCTTTTCTTTAAATCTTGAATATATTTGTTCATTACTACAGGATCCACTTTTGATTCAATATCTTCGATTTGCAGGCAGGACAGTATTCTTTGTCTTTCTTCCTCGCTCATTTTTTCAAGTATTTTGTTAGCTTTTTCCTGCGGCATTTTCTTTAGTATTAAAGCTATCGCAACGTATTTCAGGGTTTTTTCATCATCCTGGGAAGCTCCAGCTTCATTTTGTGCAGATTCCTGCGCCATTCTATCCACATTCGACTGTGAAAGTACCTCTTCTGCCTTATCTTCCTGTATAACTTTTGATTTTACAAGCTGGTCTATACATGCTTTATAAGCTTCCATTACCTGAGCTTCTATCAGACCAGCGGTTTCAGCCTGCTCCATTTTTTCGGTATGTGCATGAAGTGCCGCCTTGAGTGCAGCAAAAGCAACCTGTTGCAAGATTGTGTCCCAGTATTCGTATCTAAGCCCCGACCTTATAAGGTCAATAGCTTTATGAAATGTCCATTCGCCGATAAATTGAACAACAACAACAGCCTGCTCATCAGTAAATTGGTCTTTAAACTGACTTATAAGGTGTTCAGCTGTAATGGAGCAAAATTGGAAGACCTTATTAGTTATATATTTTTTGTGTTCCTCGTTAATATCCGCAGGAACATATGACAATGCCTGTTGGGCAAGGTGTTTAGCAAACTCCTGCGGATTTAATTCTTTTATTGGCAATTTTTACTCCCCCTGTTTTCTCTCCCTACATTGTTATTCCGAACTCTCTATCCAGCTTTTTAGGGTTGTTGCAAATTCTTGCTCATCCACGTCTTCTTCAATAGCTACGTTTATTTCCTGTGCAGGCTGTGCAACAGCTACAGGAACCTGCTGTTGGGTATTTATGCGTTGCTGATTTGCTGTAAGTTGTTTATACATTTGCTGTTGAGTTTCCTGGAGGGATAAAGCCTTTTTATTTGCTTCTTCAATAGCTTTTTCCTGCTTTTCCGCTAATTGTAAAAGTGAATCGATCTCTTTTTGATGTTTTCTCTCAGAGTCTTTTGCCCTGCCTGATATAAATGCAAGACCGATAAATAGCATTGCTCCTAATACAGCAGCGACTGTCCACCATGGATTACCTGAAGATTCAGGTTCAGGCAGTTGAATCGGCCTTTCCTGATTTAAATAAGGTGAAATTTTATCGGAAAACGCTATTTCTACATTGTCCGCTTTTGCTTTCGGGCTTGCAGATGTTGCTATGAGTTGTTTTAATCCATCGATATCGGTTCCTGATGGAACTGAGCCTTTGCTGAGAGTAACGGCAATTGATATTTCTTCAAGCATTCCAGGTTTTAAATACTCAGAAACCTGTGTCTGTCCTACTTTATAGCTATATTCTTCTGCTTCTCTGTTATAATTTCTGTTTGATTGTGAGTCTCCCCCGAATAAATCGTTTGGAAGATGTGAACTTACCGCGCCGCTTACTTTATTTTTATCCTGCGAGGAATCTCCAAGGTTTTCGCTAAACTTTTGTTTATTTCCAATAGTTGAATCATTTGGATTATAAACTAATTTAGCTGTTTCAGCAGGTGCTTCCCTTAAGTATGTACTTACTGTAACCACATAATTGCCTTTACCAACAAGTTTATCAAGCTGGGCAATGATTTTTTTCTTCATGTAGTTGTCTTTGTCTTCCAGGAGCTTCATCATATCGTCAGAAGCGCTCATTATACTTGAATAGACATTCCCGTTTGTATCTGAAATAGAAATATTTTCAGCTTCCAGGCCTTCCACACTGCCCAAAAGTAAGTTTTTAACAGCTCTTATTATATCTGTGTCAAGTTTATCAGCGCCCGGAGCAAGCACAATTTGTACAGTAGCAGTAGTAGGCTGCTTCAATGAAGTAAAAATAGTGTCTTTTGGAATAGAAACAAATACCGAGGCGTCTTCAATGCCGGGTATTTTCTTAATAAGTCTTGCTAATTCGCCATTAATAGCCCTTGCAAGCCTGATCTTTTTATCTTCTCTGGAAGAAGTAAAGTCTCCCTTATCAAAAATTTCAAGACCTATATTTTTATCCATTATGCCGCTTTTAACGATTGTTATAATTGCGGTATCTCTTTGAAGATTGGTAATATCATCGTCCTTGGCAAGAATAAGGTCTATTTTATTGCCTTTGCCACCCTGTCTTACTGTTATTCCTTCCCTTGCAAGTAATGCCTGAATTTCAAGCGCCTTGCCGGTATCAGCGGTTGTTAAAAGTTTTACATCTTCTTTTATTTTCTGTGGTCGCGGAGCTAATGAATCGCTGTTTTGCGATTTATTACCCGCAAAAACAACTATTAGGACAATAACAACGACAATTGCCAGTCCTACTCTTGTCAAGAAAACTTTATTTTTTAAAAGGGCATTTGCTTTCATACTCTTATTCTACAATTGAATTGATATTACTTTCTCATACGCTTGGATTACTTTTGTTGTCATCTGCGTGGCAAGGTTTACACTCAGTTCAGCTTTGGACATAGCGATCATAACATCGTGAACGTCAGCGCCATTGCCTAATATAACATCTTCCATAACCTGATCAGGCGCCTTTACTGTATCATCAACAGCCTTTATCATTCCTCCAAATACATCCCTGAATTTTGGCACTTCTTGTGACATAGCTACATTTTCAAGCCGGAAAGGCTTATTCATAGTATCTATGTTTGTTTCAAAAATGTCTGCTTTTAATTTAATTTTTGGAATGTACTTCTGTTCCATTATCCTTCTCCTGTTTGTTTATCCTAAGTATTTCGAGAGAATATTCTTCACATAATTTTGTGTTTCGCTAAACGGTGGTACTCCTCCGTATTTATCCACATTCCCCGGCCCTGCGTTATACGCAGCGAGGGCAAGTATAACGTTTCCATTGTATTTATCGAGCATCTGTCTTAAATATCTTACTCCTCCTTCAATATTTTGAGCGGGACTGAAAGGGTTTAAGACTCCCACTTTTTTTGCAGTTCCCGGCATTAGCTGCATTAAGCCCTGAGCGCCTGCACTTGAAACCGCATTAGGGTTGAAATTCGATTCCTGTTTTATGACAGCCATTACGAGCTTGTCATCCACATTATATTTTTGTGAGGTTTGATTTACGATTTTCTGGATTTCCGCTTTTGTAACTTTTGGTGAGTCGACAAGCGTAAACTTTGGAGGTTCAGGTAATTCCTGTTTTAAAACTTCCGCAAATTTAGGAGCATTTGCCTGCTGTGCCTGTTGTGTTTTTTGCGCAACAAGGGCCTCTATCTGCGCCACTCTTTTATGCGCAGAATCCATACTGGAGCTATCAAGCATTTTTTGAATAGAACTGCTAAACATTCTAATCTTCCTCTCTCAATAGAGTTATCGAAGAAATTTTGCGCAAGAACTCATTTAAAAGAATGAAATATTAAATTATTTTAATGTTTTTATTTTTCAAGGCAATTTTTTGGATTCAGGAGCGTTAAAACTTCAGAAGAAAAAAAGGATAAATATAATGTTATCAATAAATAACGGATACACTCCTCAAAAAACCCCTGCATTCGCTGCCAAGCAACAGATTCACGTTAATTTTATAGATGATAACCTGCCCGTGAAGACAAAAGACAGGATCATAAAAGATGCAATGGAACCATTGAGGCAAGAGATCATAGAATGGTGCAAACTTAATCCATGGGATGACCTTGCACATAATCCCTGTGATAAAGCTGATATATTATATGTAAATAAGGATGGTTTGCCTTATCCTTATTGGGTATCAGGTGAACACTTAAAGGAATTTAATAATGCAATAGATAAACAAAAATATTTAGAATTTCCATCCTCTGATAAGGATGTACACGTGATAATTGATGTGGGTATGCCGATACTTGATCAGGTTGAGGTAGCAGAAGATCCAAAAACTGAGGAATTAATACTTAAAGTTAAAGAGAAAAAAATAACAGTGCATTAACCTGGCTTTTTACTAATCCTCTATTTTTTGGATAATTTTTTCGATAAATTCATTTCTATTCAGATAAATATATAAAAGTATAATAAATAATAAAATTCCAATGGAAAACAATATTTTGTTCATAAATTTTTCCAAGGACTGTAAAAGAGTCAATGAACCACTAATAGTAACAAGCATTGCAGTCCAGGTATGCGTCTGATTATTCCTTAAGTTTGCCAATTTTTCCTTGATTTTTTCTTTTTGCAGCTTCATTTTATATCGTATTCTTTTTTAAATTTTGAGTCCATAGTCACTAATTTATAAGCTGCATAAGCTAGAACTATTATAACAACTGTAAGCCCTATTATTTGTGATATATCCATTTCTATTCTCCCTTATCCAACTTTTTATTATACCTCCTTATTTTTTAAAGAGCAAAAAAGTTAATATTATCTTCCTATTTCAACAGCCTTCTGTGCCATCGTCTTGGCGATAGTGACAACTGCCAGACTAGCCTCGTAAGCCCTGGAAGTAAGGATGGAATCTGCCATATCTACCATGGGATTAACATTTGACCGTCTGATAAATCCGTTTTCATCTGCTTCAGGATGGTCAGGTGCATATTGAAGTTCCCCCGGAGTGGAATCCCCAACAACTCCGCTAAAATAAACCTTGCCTGATGTGTGAGGTATTGTTCCTATATGGAATACACTCTCTTTCATATGATTAAGAACACCACTGAAAGAAATATCATCCTGCGCTGTTAAAGTAGGAATTTTTCTCACATAGTATGGAGTATCAATATTTGCGATGTTTTTGGCGTGAACTTCCAGGCGCTTTGCGTGCGCGCTCATGCCTGATTCGCCAACATTAAAGGATTCTAATATACTCATAGTCTATTCCCTATATTCCTTATCTTCCTAACTGAGCAACGGTTTTCATTTCCTGGATAAGCATTGAAGCCCTTCGGGCCGCTATGGAGTATAAAAGTGAGTTTCTCTGCATTGCCACAAGTTCGTCGCCCAGGGTTACGGGCTCAGTTTTTTCTGTGAGCAAAGGAGAAGGCCCCATTTTTTTTGCAAGCTGTGTTTGAAGAGGTTTGTTAATAGTATCAAGATACTCCTCAAAACTTACATCCTGCCGGACATAGCCGGGTGTGTTTACGTTTGCCATGTTTGAACTGATAGCTTTTTGCCTTGCACCGACAAGATCAAGTACAAGGTTCGTTTTATCAAGATAGGCATTAAGGTTAAAAGGCATATTTTACTCCCTTATTGTCTTAAGTTAATGGATTCTTTGTATATTTCATCAAGGATTTTAATTACTCGGGTGCTGGAAATAATGCTGCCGTTAAGCTTAATAGTTTCATTAACAAGCGCATAACCGTCCACATTTCCTCTTTCAAGCATACCTTGCCTTATTTTTGCGTGACCTAAAAGAAGTTCAGGCTTTCCAGATCCTTCAGTTTCCTTGACTGTATTGCCTTCTGCTATTTCCAGACCTTCAGGATTCTGAAATACTACAACAGGAATTTTGCCTATTGTTTCAAAAGGCGCATATTTTTCCTTTTGTATATTTACTGTGCCGTCAGTACTAATTTTAATTCTTTCATAGTTTGCAGGAAGTTTTATTCCGCCGCCTACCAGTGCGTTATGTTTGGAAACTATGTAACCATCTGAATTAACAGCGAATGAACCGTCACGTGTATATAAAATTTCACCTTTTTCATTGGTTATTGGTATATAACCTGTTCCTTCAAGCGCAACATCAAGCTGTCTGAATGTTGCAAGATTTGAGCCCGGAGAGGTATCAATTCGTACAACGCCGCTAAGGACATTTTCCGGTCCCATAAAAGTTTCAAAACGCTGGCCTTTATAGCTTGTGGTATTCCAGTTTGCCATGTTTGAGGAAACATAGCCAAGAGATTGAAATGAATTATTTGAATTATCGACCAGCTTGGAAATTGAGCCCTGTATTGTAGTCATAATATTACGCCTTTCCTAATTCTTGCAAAGTTTTAGTCAGGGAATCACTTTGAATTATGAAAAGTTGCCTGTTTGCCTGAAAATTTCTTCTCATAGTAAGTAAACTATAGGCCTCCTGGTGCAAGATAACATTTGATTCTTCTACATACCTCTGGTTTATACTATTTTCCTTAAGCGGAGAACTCTGAGCGTCTACGGCGGCAATAGTTCCGATATCGTGTATTTTTAAATTTTCAGGATCAATTACTTTAATATGTCCATTTTTATCAATTTTTATATTTTCAAGATCCCGTGGTAATTTATTAAATCTAAGAGGCTCTCCATCAGTTGCAAGCACTTTGAAATCTTCAACAGTAAGAAGGTTTCCATCTTTATCAAGCTTAAATCTTCCGTCACGGGTAAGTTTTACTCCGTTCGGGGTCTGTACCTGAAAATACCCCTTACATCCAAGTGCCATATCCAGAGGATTTTGTGTAAGTTTTAATCGTCCCACTTCATCATCTCTTTGAGCTGAAAGTGCATGAGAACCTACGTATTCCGCAAAGGATGAAACATAAGGAACATCTTTCTGGTAGCCCACCTTGTTAAATCCGACTATATTCTGGTTTGTTATATCTATAATGCTTTGCTGAAGATGCATTGCCCGGACGGATTTATACATTCCCCCTTCGTCAAGGTGAATTTGACCGTATAGCTTCATAGTCCTATCTCTCCTTCTCTCTGGTGTTATTATCGGAATTATAATGACGATGATTTAAATTTCCATGTGAATTTCATCTGAATGGATGAAATTTTTGTTTTTGTTAAAAAGAGGCTAATCCTTATTAATTTTTTGCTCCCTTATTTCCAATAAAGACGCCTTTTCATCAAATTCCAGTATTATCTGTGCAATCCTTTGCGCAGCTATCAACACCTGCGGGGAAATATTATTTACCTGAGAAATAGTGACTTCTCTTTTTTCTGATTTCGTAAAACTCTGCTGTTTAACTACGGACATCTGGGTTTCAGCGTTTATGTTTTCTGCTTTTATCCCGGACTTAATAGCTTTCAGGATATTTTTAAGTATTTCCCTTTCCTGATTTTCAATATTTTGTATAAGGATGTCGAGATTCCTGTTTTTATCAACTAATATAGTAACTTTAAATCGCCCGAGATTAATAGTGGAAATAAAAACTACCATCGCAACATTTTCATTTTCCTCCTCAGATTCAGATTTCTTCTTTTCAAAGCGTATTTCAATTTTTTGCTGGTCTAACAGCGGCAGCCACGGCAAATATAACAGCAGAAAATGCGTCATTACCTCCTGCGGAGAAGAATCCTTTGCAGGAACAATATGATTTATCAAGCTCAGTAATTGTTTAAACTGTTCATGGTTCTGTTCATTATTGGGCGCCTGCTGAATTAGCTTAATTAACTTGCCTATAATCTCTTTTGAGTTTGTTTCCAGCAGTTGTTTTATTATTTCAGGGTTAATTTTTTGATGTTGCGACTGCAACAACACAAGCAGTTCCTTTAATTCCTGCGGAAATTGGAGCATTTCTCTCATAATAGCAGCCTGTTCTATTCGATTAAGGAGTAATTGCGGGTTTATTTGCAGTGGAGTATGCGGGGTAACTTCAGGTTTCAGCAGAAATTGCGGCTGAATGACACTTCCCCCTTGCTGTTTTGCATCTTTTGCGGGGGGAAGTGTATTTTCAAGGGCTTTGAAAATTAACCGTAAAAATTGTGGGTTAATTATGTCCATTATTTAATTGTAGTGATTATTTAAATTATTTCAATCTTGTTGCTGTCACTCCACAGTTAACTTCTTCCTTTCCTTTTCTTCTTTTTTCGATTTCGGCATTGTGACAGTAAGCACTCCATCCTTAAATTCAGCTTTTGCCTCGTTGCTTATTACTTCTGAGGGCAGTGGAATATTCCTCACAAATTTTCCGTACCTGAATTCACTTCTATAAAGGTTCTCTTTTTCCTCTTTCTTTTCTTCCTTTGTTTCTCCCTTAATCATTACTGAATCTTCATAAACTTCCACATCTATGTCTTCTTTTTTTATGCCGGGCAGCTGGGCTTTTAGCTCGTAATTCCCATTTCTCTCGCTGAGTTCTACTGGCGGACGATAAATGTCTTCTTTTTCTTCTGGTGAGATACTTTTAAACAGATTTTCCATTTCATCCCTGATATCCTGCATATAATCTTCAAGATAATAGCGCTTTGGTCTTTTTATTTTTAAAAGATTCATGGTTGTTCCTCCTAATTACTTTATTTTTATTTAGGAGCATTTGGCTGGAAATTTAAATACCTAAACGGGCTGTCTTATCAAGACAGCCCGTTTAGGTATGAAACTTGATCTAATTTATCAGCAATCCCGTAGAAATGCGTTATATATTCCTCTTCTCATTTTTTGGGTTGAATCTGTTCTAACTATACTTTTATCATGTTGATTAAATACCTCTTCTGTAAAAATTTGTGTAGGAACAGGTATCTCATATCTGTCTTCTCCATTATCCCCTATACGTGTTGTAACAACTTTTATCTCACCCTCTTTATCATCTCGAATTTTAATACCCTTTGAGTATAGATAGCTTGAAGGATGATCGTATTCAATAAATCTACCTACATATTTATCTCCATCCTGTTCTATGACGACTCTATCTCCTGGAGTAATTGTAAATGGTATTTTTGTGCCATCTTTAAGTTTTTCTTCACCACTTATTTCAGCAGATTCTGCATTACATTTGTGAAAATCAGCCTTGAAAGTAAGTCGATTATTTTTGTTTGAGGACATTCCAACTGATAATAAATTCATTTTTTTCTTTCCTTTTCTTTTTAGATTATTGATTTACACATTAGTCTTAAAGTTCCTAAATAAAAAAATTTCCTAATTTATATGGAAATATTACTAATTTGTTACAAGCTAAAATAGTTAAAAACGAAAATGGCGGGCAAAGCCCGCCATTTTATAACATTATAATTAAAATTTATAGATACAGCGGCATTAACTGTTCTGTAGCCTGAGGGAGGGTTCCCTCACCGATCTGTGTAAAAACCCGGTAATCAATGTCCGCAAATGCGTTATCAATAGATTCAAGATTCTGTAAGTATCCTTCATCAATTGAATTGGTTTCGATCATACGTGCAAGGTTTTCAAAGTTTTCCTGATGCTTTCTGAATCTTTCCACTGCATAATCACGAGCCTGCCAGGTTGTTACAAGGAATGGCCAGTCACTGCTTTGCAGTAACAGGTTTTCTCTAACCATCTGGTTAAGAGCTCTATGCAGCACTTTATTCTGAGGTATTGTCGGATATTTAGAAACAATACTTTCAACTCTTCTTTCAGCGCCATGAATAATAGGCCACATCCATTCAGTCTGGTGATTTTGCCATACCCAGAAGTGTCCACCTTGCCCCCAGGAGCTTTCTGGTAACTGAACGGCGGCTGTTGGCTGGTTTGCATCAAGGTATTCACTTGCAGTTTGTCTTTTTACGGTTTTATCCATCTTTTTAATAGTCTGTTTGATGAATTCCACGCCTTCAAACCACCAGTGTCCATACAGTTCAGTATCAAACGAAACCATTACCAGGCCTTCTTTTCCTGTGGCTTTTTTATAATCATTTAATCTGTGATAAAGGAAGTTTGTATAATGATCTGAGTTTTCATTTATTCTTGACATAGCAAGTACGGGATCATACAGCATTTTTTCGCCTAAACCCGAGGCTGAGCTGGTAATTCTCCAGTAATGCAAACCTGAATTGTCGTCTTTTTTGTGGAATTCCCTATAGCATCCGTCGCCGGGATAACCGTCAGCAGCTGACCATACCTGGTAACCGCCTTCGTGGTTTCTGCCCATAACAGCTACTTTCGCTTCTGACATCCAGTAAGCTTCGTATGTTGTCAGGCCGGTAGATTCTCTTGCGGGTAGTGGAATATACTCGATGTTTCCATAAATACCGATTGATCTTGTACTTCCTACTGATACGCCGCCTTCGATCTGGTGTGATTCCACAAATACGTATTCGATTTCATTATTTTGTAATGACACTTCTATTGCTGGTCTGTAGTATTTGCTGCCATCCGGTGCTGTAGCTTCATAACCGGGCCTATATGCGCATTCCGGCATCCAGGCGCCTCTTGGCTTTCTTCCGAACATCTTTTTATATGCTTCCACGCCTGTTTTAAGCTGGGCGTTTAGAGAAGAATCTTTTGACAACAGCGGAAGGAATCCGTGTGTTGCTGCTGAAGTGGTAATTTCAATAGCTCCTAAGTCCTGAAGCCTTCTGAATTCGCCTATAAGGTCTCTGTTATATTTATTGAAGCTGTTTTTGATTTCACTAAACCAGTTGAAATAATACTTTGCAAGATATTCAAGATGCTGTGAATGAGCAACACTGTCGTTTGGATAGCGGTTTATATCTTCCTGCGCAGCTTTAATTCTGGCATCAATATAACTTACAAAGCCTTGTTTCAAATGTTCATCATTTAGCTGTTCTGCTAATATAGGAGTTAAACCAATGGTTAACTTGGCCTTTATTCCTTCATTTAATAACTCGTTTACTGCATTTAAAATTGGGATGTAAGAATGTGCCATACATTCATAGAGGTTTTCTTCACCGAAAGGCCACATTCCTGCTTTTCTGTAGTAAGGCAGATGGCTGTGAAGCATAAATACGAAAGATCCTACACTCATTTTTTTTCTCCAAATTGCTTTATCAATATATTCAAATGTGTTTGATTATTCTCAATTTAATAAAAACATGATAAAAATACAATACATAAGTTAACTAAAATATAAAAAATGTTTTTAAAGATTTAATATTGGAAATGATTACAATTTTAAACAGAATCAGAAAAAAAATAATAGTATCCGCCCAGGCTAGCCAAGGTGATCCGATTTATCAAGATAACTGCATGCAGTCTATAATTAAATCGGTTATAAAAGGAGGGGCTTCAGGCTTGCGGCTTGCAGGAGTAAAAGATATTAAAGAAACAAGAGCTTATACAGATATACCGATTATTGGTATAACAAAGCCTGATCCTTTGTCAGAGAACTGGAAAGACATAGTTTATATAACTCCAACCTTTGAGGATGCAGCTAAAATTGCTGAAGCAGGAGTCGATATTATTGCACTGGATGGAACTTCAAGACAAAGGCCCAAAGAAAACCTGGCGGAAATAATTTACAAAATAAAACACGACCTGAATAAACTTGTTATGGCTGATATTTCCACAATAGAAGAGGGAATCTCATGCAGTTTGCTTGGAGCAGATATTATTTCAACTACGCTTTCAGGTTATACAACATACACGCAGGATAGGGATAATTGCGAACCTGATTTTAAACTTCTTGAAGAGCTTGTAAAGAATGTAAATTGTCCTGTTATTCTTGAAGGACGAGTTTGGACCCCGGACGATGTTAAAAAAGCATTTGAACTGGGCGCTTTTGCGGTAGTGATAGGTTCTGCAATAACCAGGCCGGAAGTTATTACAAGAAGATTTGTGCAAGCTGTTTAAAAAATTATAAAAATATTAAGGAATCAATAAACCTGTTTTTGTGATGATATAATCCTTATATAGATCAGAAGAAATTAAAATTTTTTATACATACTACAATACTCTCTTTACTGTTTATACTTTTATTGATCCTCTTCCAGCCCACTCTCCTCCCGGGCTATTTTTTTTGTCTAAAATTGTAAAAATAGTTATAAAAACATTAAAAAGAGCTGGTATATAAGGGTGCGGTGGTAAAATAGTAAATGCGGAAAGAAAAGGTGCGATTATGTACATAAAAACAATTGATTATACTCAGCCGATAAAGGTGCCTGATTATATAGCTGCAAGAACTGTAAGCGGTTCTCATGAAAAATACAAAACAACCAGCAAGCTCCCATCAGCTCATGAATGCAGGGGCTCCTTTTACAGGACAAGGCATCTTAGCTATTTAATTTAATGCCTATCTCCTTAACTCCTTACTCACTCTATACTCTAACAACCCCTTACCTCCCTTTATAGGGAGTTTTTATTGTGTTTAAATAACTCCTTTAGTTGAAGGCACGATATCAGGATGTTCTGTATCTATGCTGCAGGCTATTCTCAAAGCCCGGGCAAATGACTTAAATACAGATTCAATCTTGTGGTGGGTGTCTTCTCCATTGAGTAATTTAATATGTAAGGTTATTTTTGAGGTTGTGGCAAAACTTGTGAAAAAATGCTTTACCAGTATGGTTTCAAGATCATTAACTTTTTCTTCTGGAAGTGGTACATCAAACCCGCAGAATGGCCGCCCGCTAATATCTATAGAAGTTAATGCAAGTGCCTCATCCATGGGCACAATTGTGTAACCATATCGTTTAATTCCTTTTTTATCACCAAGAGCGTTTGCAAATGCCTGCCCAAGACTGAGTGCAACGTCCTCCACTACATGATGCGGGTCTTTATCTTTGGAAACAGCTTTTATATCAAGGTCAAAATAACCGTGTGAGGCTAACTGTTCAAGCATATGATTAAGGAATAGAATTCCTGTGTCTATATTTTTAATGCCTGTGCCATCAAGATTTAAGCTTACTTTAATTTCAGTTTCAAGGGTGTTTCTCTCTGCATTACCTTTGCGCATTATTTATTCTCCAAAAACTTTTCTACTATTGGCACGTCCGGCAGCGTGAATTCATAATTTCTTAATTCTGACGGCTTAACCCATTGTACCTCGTCATGGTCAATTAAGACAATATCACCGGAAATGTATGCTACCCGAAAGGCCACCAGCTCAATTTCTCTGTTTTTACATATAAACTTGCTTGAAGCAACAAATTCCCCAACTTTCACCTCAACATCAAGCTCTTCCTTAAGCTCTCTTTTTAGGCATTCTTCAAGTGTTTCGCCAACTTCTAGCTTTCCACCGGGGAATTCCCACTTAGCGCCAATGCATTTTCCGCTTTTTCGCCTGGCAATGAGAACTTTACCGTCTTTTTCAATTATTCCAGCTGTTACTTTGTCCATAATAACTGCACTATATCCTCGGTTTTTTCAAGAATCTCAGCAGCCCCGTGCGCTTTTAACCCTCTTTTTAATTCCTCACTCTTGTCCTGCGGTGGAAGCACGCCTATGCCTGTGACATTAGCCTGTCGTGCAGCAAACATATCATCTACTGTATCGCCAAGATAATAAACTTTTTTAGGGTTTGTTATCCTTAAAATCTCAAAAACTCCCCATGGGCTAGGTTTGTGCTTGCCTCTAGGCATATCATCCATAGTAATTATTGGGCAGAAATAGTTCTCGATATTCCATTTTTTCAGTACAAATTCGGCTTCCGGCTTTGGCCTGCCTGTAAAGATTGCAAGGTCGTACTTTTGAGCAAGTTTCGCCATAATTTGCGGGGAAAGCAGCAATTTTTCATTATTTATATATTTATTCCAGTAGAGGTCTTGGTAGTCGGCTATAATTTTATCAAAATCTACTGTGATGCCATCTTTTTCAAGTAAATAAAAGGTTAAATCCCAGTCATTGTTTAGCCCACCCTGATTTTTTGCCTGTTGGATCCGTTCTTTAGTTAAAGTTTTGCCTGAAAATTTTTCATATACTTCCTGTATTGCTGCTCTGTATGAGTTGCTTGTATCAACAAGCACCCCATCCATGTCAAATATAATTAAATCCCGCTGCTCCAGACTATCTAAAATGTACTGCGTATCTTTGACTGAAGGTAAACCAATACGCAAACAGTTTTCCAGTTGCGACGTTTTGCCAAAATGCTTCACTTTTACGCCGGATTTCAAAAGCTTTTTATAAACAAAATCAGCTTTTTCCCCAAAATCAGCCAGCAAAAAGTTTGCATCACTTTTATAAATCTTTTTTGTAAAAGGTTTTAAGCCTTCAACAAGCAGTTCTTTGGATTCTTTAACCTGTGAAACAACGCTGTTTAAATGTTCAATATCATCCAGTGCCGCTGATACTGCAAGTGCCGCTAAGTTATTCACACTGTACGGGCTTATAATCTTTTTGATATGATTTATAGTTACCTCTGGCGCAATTAAATA
>MFRL01000065.1 GCA_001784565.1 Candidatus Melainabacteria bacterium GWF2_37_15 | reverse complement strand
TTATCACTTGAAATTTAACCACTACCAAAAATTTTAGTTTATAGGGTGGGCTGAAGCCCACCAAAAAATAGAATTTAAACCCCTCCGCCGCCCTCTCACCCTATAAAAACTCCAAGAAACTATGGTATAATGATGTTTACAACAAATATGAACCTTGAAAACCAAAATACTCGATAATTTCCGAAAATCAAAAACAACAAAAAATTTTTTGTTAAAAATCGTTCGATTTCGTCCGATTTCCATCGACATTTTTTCTGATAATCCAAAAAAATAAGCCGGTTACATATGTAACCGGCTTAAAATCTAATAAAAACGGGGTTGACGGGGCTCGAACCCGCGACCTCCTGCGTGACAGGCAGGCACTCTAACCAGACTGAGCTACAACCCCCTGGTTCACAAATTATAAATTAACATAATAAAGTTTTCAAGTTATTTATCAAAAATAATATGCTCCCTCGGGTTAAACTTCCGCACCCTCGCAAGTTCCAGATATAACTTTCTTTCCTCTTCAGTTAAATTGGGCGGGATCTCAATCTTAACTGTGACAATCTGATCGCCCCTTTTATTAGAGCTGGTATCCGGCAAACCTTCTCCTGCCAGCTTAAACTTCTGACCCGAGCGGGTTTCAGCAGGGATTTTCATGTTAATAAAACCTTCAATTGAAGGAACCTGTATTTCCCCGCCTAATGCGGCCTCAGAAGGAGTAATCGGGACTTCGCAATGTACATGCAAACCGTCATAAGTAAAATAGGAACTCTTGATTGTGTGGATAAGAAGGTATAAATCACCATTTTCCCCGCCGTTTACTCCTTTATTGCCTTCTCCGGCAATCCTGATTTTGGAATTTTCCTTAACTTTAGGAGGTATTTTAACATTTAACTGCTTATGTGTAGAAATTTCACCAGTTCCGTTGCATTTATCGCATGCCATGTGGTTTATTACACGGTTGCCCCTACATTTGTAACATTTTTCAGTCCTGAGAATGTTAACTTTTCTCACTGTGCCATTATACGCCTCGGCAACGCTGATATGAACGTCTGTTGTTATATCATCGCCTTTTTGAGCATCAGGTCTGGTAAAATTTTTACTAAATTTACTGAAAATGCCTTCAAAATCTTTTTTTGGAGTTTCCTTTGAAGTATCTTTCTGGGGTTCGGAATAGGCTTTTGAAGCCTGCGTCTTGGCCTGCTCAGAATCAGGCTGTATACGTATAATCCCTCGCAAGGTGTCGTATTTTAAACGTTTAGAGTCATCAACCAGTACAAAATATGCTTCGCCAATTTCCTTGAATTTTTCTTCAAATAGCTTGTTTCCCGGATTTATGTCAGGATGGAATTTTCTAGCAAGCTGTCTGTAAGCTTTTTTAATATCCTTATTATCAGAATCCTGGCTAATTCCGAGTATTTTGTAATAATCTTTGTCTTTGTTCATTAGTGTGATTTTTTATCGTCTGAAAGAATAAAAAGGCTTATTACATCTTCTAGTTCGTGAGATTTTTTTCTGAATCTCTGGATTTCCTGTTCAAGGAGTTTTATTTTTGTTCTGTATTCTTCTATAACATTAACGTTGTTTCTAATGCTGTATTCGAGACCTTCCTGAACTGATTGTGCATTGGAGAGTACATTATTCATGGAAATGCCCATTGCTTCCATAGTTTGCCTGATTATTAAAGCGCCGGTCTGCTTGGTTACGCCGGAAGGAAGCTGGGAAATTAAACTCAGCAGCGTGTCAATATCTGACATATTGGCTGACATATTGGTATTTTTTTGAGCTTTTGGAGTGCATGTATAGCTTATAGTGGAAGGTTCTTCGTATTTATATGCGGGCTCAGCCTCAATTTCTTCTTGTTTTTCAACATAATATTCTTCCGTAATATTTTCAACTTCTTCGATTTCCGGGGCGGATTCTATTCGTTCTTCTACTTCATTTTCATATTTAATATCTTCGTTATATTCAGCATCTGTCCCTTTGGTTTTTAAAGTTTCAATAATACGTTTTCCTACCCCTTTAGGCATTTTTTTTGTTGTTTTTTCAGCTACCACGTTTTTTCTCCTTAGCATAATTAAGAATAATTATTTATGAAACCATTATAATACATCTTAATAAATATTTATAAATTCTACTAATATTGTTAAAAATTAATTTCTTTTGTTTTTAAACATATTATGGATATTTTTAGGGTAAAAACGGGAACGTATCATAAAACCTGCCCTAAGCTTGATTTTAAAGCTTTTCCGGAAGCAAAGAATCAGGATGCTTTTGTTTTTTCAAATACATTTATTCAAAAAAGGCTTTCTCAAAAATTAAAAGAAGTCGCAGATGAGCATGCCCGTAATAATCAGGAAAAAAAAGCAATTTACTACTATGAAAAAGCTATTCAACAAAAACCTGATTATGCTTCTCCTTATTACAATCTTGCAAGAATATATGAAAAAGCAGGAAAACTGGATCAAGCTATAAATATTTATCAAAACCTGGTTCAGATAAAACCTGACGAAGTTGAAGCCCAGACTCTTTTGGGTAATTGCTTTAAGGAAAAAGGAGATTACGACACAGCGCGGCAAATGTATTCCAAAGCTGTGGAGATTGATCCTAAATATGACTTTGCAGCAAGAGCCCTTAAGGAAATAGATTACCGGCTCCTTTCCCGTAGAGATCCCAGACGGGCAGAAACTATAAAGCAGCAAACTGCTGAAAAAAATCTTAAAGATGCATTAGTCCTGGTTAACGCGCATGCCGCACCGCATCTTACCAAAGACCTTCATAAATTAGCTATTATCTTTGATGAGACGGATTCCCTGGCCGGACATAAAAATATTGCCCAGTATGAAAATAACAGCAGGAAGATAGCTATAACCAGTGATTATATATGGACTGCTCCTGAGATAACAGCATCATATATAGTTCATGAAGCAGTACATGCCAAGGATAAAGACGGTATCTCTTCGATAAGGGAAGAACAGGACGCTTATGAAGAATCCATTAAATTCTGGATAGCCCACAACAATGGAATAAAAGATCCTGAGCTTGATTATGCAGCAGACTTATACAGGGAAAATCCGCACAAATTAAGGCAAAAAGTAGGAGAAACATACAGGTCAAGGGATGCTTCCATGTATGAATACTCACCTTATCATACCCCTCAGGTTGGCCTTGGATTTGTTTCAAGCATAAAAATACAGGCTTTAAAATTAAAGAGTAAAGTTTGTAATATGATGGGTATTTCTTAGATTATATTTTCTTTAATTGCTTTTACCGCAGCCTGTACCCTGTCATCAACGCAAAGCTTCTGAAGAATACTGCAAACGTGAGCTTTTGCTGTATGTACACTGACTATAAGGTCTTTAGCTATTTCAGTATTGCTCTTTCCTTTTACTAAAAGCCTTAAAACTTCCATTTCCCTTTCTGTTAACTGTGTCCTTGCATCAGATATAGTCCCGGAATTTAATATCCTTGCTGATTCCGGTTTTGGGAATAATTTAAGAGCTACTCCTGCAATATTAGGATCAAGCCATGCCGCACCCTGATTTACGTTTTTAATTACATTTACGAGGGTATTAGGTTCAATATCCTTCAGGCAATATGCGTTAGCTCCTGAACCTAAAGCTGCAAGTACTTCTTCATCTCTTTCATGGGAAGTCAATACAATAATTTTAATATTTTCGTCAAATTCTTTTGCTTCCTGAATTGCTTCTATACCGTTTATCCCAGGCAGTCCCAAATCCATTAATACTACATCTGGCTTGAGTTCCTTAATAAACTGCACTCCTTTTTCACCGGTTTCTGCTTCTGCGATAACCTTAATTCCTTCAAACTCATTCAAGGAAGATCTTAGTCCTACCCGGGTTAATTTGTAATCCTCAACGATTAGTACCTTAATAACTTCATTCTTTGTAATAGTCATTTTCCGCCCCTTCTGCATACAAGTTTTGTATCAATTTATTTAATAATTTATATTTTGTATTAAATATTATACTAACATAAGAATATTACTTAAAAACATAATTATGTTAAATCTACCCGACTGGCTAATGTCCGTGCAGAGAAAATCTCGCCTATTGTATAAATTGACCCTGTAAATACTGTGAGATAGCCTTTGGAATTAAATTTTTTATATAATTCAACAGCTTTTTTAACATTGTGGGTTATATATATTTTGCGGCAGTTTAAATTTTCTTTTATAAGTTCAGGTTCAACAGCCGAGGGTGAAGAACATTTTGTTAATATAGCAATATCCTCTTTTCTAAAGAGGTGATTTGTTACTTCTTTATAATTTTTTGTTTTTAATGATGAATAAACAATTACCCGTTTCATGTCGGGGAAATAAAAATCCAGGCTCTGCCTGAGTGCTAGTGCCCCAGCAGGGTTGTGTGCGGCATCGATTATAATGTTTTCGCTTTCTATGTATTGAAATCTTGCAGGCCACTTAACATTTTTAAGACCGCTTTTTATGGCATGCTCTGGAATTTTTAATAATTCAGCGGCTTTATACGCAAGGGCAGCATTTTTTTTCTGCCAGAGTCCCATTAAATTGGTTTCTATTTCTTTATCTTCGGCCAAAACAACATTGCCTGATTTTTCTATAATATTTATGCCCTTATTGTCTTTATTGACAATTACGGGTGTGTTTTCCTTTATAATTCCTGCTTTTTCAAAGGCTATTTCTTCAATTGAATTGCCGAGCCGGTCGGCATGGTCAATATCTATAGATGTAATAATTGACATTTCAGGCTTTTTAATAACATTGGTAGCGTCCAATCTGCCGCCCAGTCCGGTTTCCATAATTGCAAAGTCCACATTTTGCTCAAAAAAGTAAACAAATGCGGCAACTGTGAGGATTTCGAACTCTGTGGCTGGGATTTTGGCCTTTGGGTATGTAGGATTGAAAAGTGCATGGTGGTCTGGTATAATATAGTCAGAAGCCTCAGTCACCCCGGTATTTCCTGGTAAAGTGCTGAGGTTTCGATTATCAAAAGCCTTAGTTATCCCCATATTACCGGGTAAAATGCTGGGGTTTTGTTCTTTATAAAAGTAAATTTTTCTTCCTCTTTTATCTTCACCAATTTTTATTTCTAAATTTTTAACAGAACTGTATACATTGACCTTTGTTAATAGGGTATGAAATTTGATTATTCCGTCAACTCTATCTTTATAAGAAAGTTCTGTTTTTATATATTTTCCGTTTTTAATTAATTCATCAATTTTAATTATTAATTTTAAATCTTCTATTTGATTAGTATTAATGGTTTTTTTAATACCTGTTTTAGTGAGCTGGATTTCTCCAAGAATTTTATGATTAACGCTTTTCCCCTGGAAATTTTCTTTATAAAGTTCTTTAATTTTCCTGTTAAACCTTGACTTATCCCCATCAAAAACAGGCAACTCCACTTCGTTATAATAAACAATATTCTGCGGCTCAGTCTGCTCCATTACTCTAAAAATAACCTGTGCAAACTCATCCTGCGAAATATCCTGCCCGTTTATTTTAATTCTCTCTGTGTATTCAATAAGGTGTGGGCTGGTATATAGGCCGGTTTTATACCCGGCATGCCGTAAAATTGATTCCAGCATGGCACATGTAGAGCCTTTGCCGTTAGTTCCGGCAACATGGATACATTTTATTTTGTCCTGAGGGTTCCCAAAGTAGTTAAGCAATTTCTGAACCCGCTCAAGTCCAAGTTTTATGTGAAATTTTTCTTGTGAGGTCAGGAGGGAGATTGCGTCTTTATACATAATGTATAAATTTTATCATTATTTTTTTAAAATAATGCTCTTATTTCCCTGAATTTTTGGCAAATAATTTCCGAGAGGTAGCGTATTTTTGATATGCCGATTTTTTCTTCATTAGCGGATAAAATTTCTTGCATAATATCGCAGAGCATATCAGCCTCAGCGGTTAATTCATCAAGCTTATAGAGTTTTTCTTCTACGTTCATTCTGGAATCCTTTTATTAAGTAATGCAACCTTATGTATGCATATACATACATAAGTATAAACATATATTAAATTATTCTTTAAACTTGTCAAGAATGAATTTTTTAAAGGATGATGCGCTATGTCTAGAATCAGATTTACAACAACACTGGATGAGGAATTATATTTTTCCTTACAAAATTTAGCCTTAAAGCTTTCACAAAAAGAAAAGAAGAAAATTCCTCTTAATGAATTAATCGAAGAAGGTATGCGGTATGTCTTAAAAAAATATGAGTGTGAATTAAAGAATTAAAATCACGCCACCAGCGATTTTAACAGATCCTCTATTGCCTGGCTCTGCTGCTCAATTTCCTTTATACGGTCCTTAGTCTGGACAATTACCTCCTTAGGTGCGTTTTCAAGGAATTTCGGGCTGTTTATTCTTGCGCTAAGATTTTTAAGTTCTTTTTCCAGAGTCTCAATTTTTTTATTCTGGCGTTCGACTTCTTTTTCAAGGTCAATCAAGCCTTCCAGGGAAACAATAATAAGTGATTTGCCAATCATAGCTGTTGCGGAACGAGACGGCATCTTCTGCGGCAGGCCGGATTCAAAGGATATCCTTTCAACTTTTGCAAGGTCTTTAATATATATATCAGTAAGTTCAAAATCTTCCCTATCTTCAGCGTTTTCACAGAAAATTTTAACCTTTATGCCTGCGGAAACAGGAATATTAAACGATTGCCTTATATTCCTTAAAGCTTTTATTGTTTCTATGGCTTTATTTATCTTTCTTTCAGCCTGTTCATTTTTTAATAACGGATCATATTCAGGGTATTGTTCAAACATGATAGTGTTTTTATTGTTTAAAAGCCATATTTCCTCGGTTATATGCGGCATAATAGGATGCAGCATTTTTAAAGTATTTTCCAGCACAAATCTTAGCACTTTTTGAGTATTTAATTTTAATTTTGGATTCTGAAGCTGGATTTTTGCAATTTCCAGATACCAGTCACAGTAAATACTCCAGAAAAAGTCATACATTAACTGTGCAGCTTCTGAAAACCTGAATGATTCAAGGTTTTTGTTTATTTCATCAGTCAACACCGCATATTTATGCAATATCCATTTATCCGCAACAGTTAAGGCTGTCATATCAATGGGACTGTCCTCCATGCCTTCAAGGTTCATCATTACAAATCTTGAAGCGTTCCATATTTTATTTGCAAAGTTTCTCCCAAACTCAAACCTCTCGTCAGAAAGTTTGATATCCTGACTTCCATAGGTAACAAGGTTTGTTAAGGTGAATCTCAAAGCATCTGATCCGTATTTATCAATGATTTCCAGCGGGTCAATGGTATTACCCCTGGATTTACTCATTTTCTGGCCTTTTTCGTCACGGATTAAGCCATGAATATATACGTATTCAAACGGTGACTTGTTTGTAAATTTGTAACCCATTACAACCATCCGGGCTACCCAGAAAAAAATTATGTCAAACCCTGTAACAAGAACGCTTGTGGGATAGAATTTATTAAGATCAGGGCTTTTTGTGTCAGGCCAGCCCATTGTTGAAAATGGCCACAACGCTGATGAAAACCAGGTATCCAATACGTCTGTATCCTGTTTTATTGAAGAACTGGAACATTTAGTGCATTTTTCAGGTTTTTCAACAGATACCATCATTTCGCCGCATTCTTCGCAGTAATATGCCGGTATCTGGTGTCCCCACCATAATTGCCTGCTTATACACCAGTCGCGGACATTATTCATCCAGTCAAGGTAAATCTTTGTCCACCGGGGCGGAATAAAGTTTAATTCTTCCTTGCTAATTGCTTCTATGGGTTTTTTAGCGAGCGGCGCCATTTTAACAAACCACTGCTCTGAAAGGTAAGGTTCGATGGTGTCGCCGCACCGCTGGCAATGTCCAACATTATGCTCATAAGGAATTGTTCTTACTAATTCCCCCTGTAATTTAAGCTGTTGAAGGACTTTTTCTCTTGCCTCGTACCTGTCTAGCCCCCTTAATTCTGCTGGTACGTACTCATTATAAGACATGTTTCCGTTTTCATCTAAAACCCATATTGGAGAAAATCCATGTTTTTTGCCTATTTCATAATCATTTGGGTCATGGGCCGGAGTTATTTTTAATGCGCCGGTTCCAAAATCCATTTCAACCGCTTCGTCAGCAATTATAGGGATATCCCTCCCAATCATTGGAATAACCACGTTTTTGCCTATAAGGTGCAAATATCTAGGATCTTTTGGGTTTACCGCTACAGCAACATCCCCGAACATAGTTTCCGGGCGTGTTGTTGCTACTACTACTGCGCCAAATTCATTTCTGAAAGGATAGGCTATTTCCCAGAGATGTCCCTGCTCAGTCAGGTATTCTGTTTCAATGTCACTAATCGCAGACATGCAGCGTGGACACCAGTTAACAATGTATGCTCCCTTATAAATTAAGCCTTCATTGTATAAAGTCACAAAAACCTGTTTAACGGCTTTTGAGCATCCTTCATCAAGGGTAAACCGTTCTCTTGATAGATCAAATGATGCCCCTAGTCTTTTAAATTGTTCCAGAATCCTGCTTCTGTGTTCGTTAGCCCAGTCCCACGTAATTTCAAGAAACTTTTCCCTGCCAAGGTCATGTCTTGTTTTTCCTTCTTTTCTTAGTTTCTTTTCAACCACATTCTGAGTTGCAATACCCGCATGGTCGGTGCCGGGCAGCCAGAGAGCCTCAAAACCTTTCATTCTTTTATACCTGACAAGGATATCCTGTAGAGTTCCGTCAAGAGCATGCCCCATGTGCAGAATGCCTGTAACGTTCGGAGGTGGAATAACTATGCTGAATGGCTTTTTTTTGCTTTTTGCATCAGCTTTAAAAAACTGGTTGTCTTCCCAAAATTTATATATTTTTTCTTCTACATCATGTGGGTTATATGTTTTTGCCAGGTTTTCCATTATTATTTCTCCTGCCCTAAAATTGTGTTTAAATATTATACTATCAATATGCGACTCAATAAAATCATAACTCTTTTAATAATTACTTTGTGTATGTCCTTTATTGGCATCAGCGTTTCAGCAGATGGCCAGGAAATTAAGGAAGCACAGGAGTTTATAGCTGAATTTGAAAGATTGTCTCATAACTATGATGGAAAACTTATCAGTATGTATGCTGATAATGCAAAGATTATCAGAAATTTGGAACATAAAAATGGGAAAGTCGAAAAAATAATTATTCCTACGGATAAATACAAAAAATTCCTTAAATTTGTAGGATTCTTTGCAAAAATACAAGGATATAAAAATTATTATAAAAATCTTGATTACAAAGCAGAAGGTGAAAATGTAAGAATAACGGGAATAAGAGCTAATACAAATAAATATACAGCTCCAGTTTCTATACTTGTTGGAAAGAATGAAAAAGGTGAATGGAGAATACTTGAAGAAATAACTTCAACACAGTCAGCTTTTCTAATTAAAGAGATATTTTTAAGATTTTAGATAGTGGCTAAAATGTAAATTGATTTTGATTATTATTTTAGAGAGGTGCTGGCGTAGCCAGTACCTCTCTAAAATTGGGTGGGTTGCCGAAGGCAACCCACCCAACAAAAAATATAAATTCAAAGATTTTAATCTTTTTTTAAAATAAAAGGCAATTTCTTTCCTTTTATTGCGTTTATATATATAAGGACAATAAAAAACATTTAATTTGTATGAAAATTTTTCTAAAATTTTGGAGGAGCAATAAAATGTCTTGCAAAAAGAAATTAATAGATGATGTGCCAGCAAAGGCTATGGTTTTGCTGCATGAAAAAAGTAAGCATCTTGATCAAGTTAATCTTCTTATATGGCTTGCAAAAAGGAACATTGGAAAAAATGTATCTCGAATTTGTTCTTATTAAAGAAATATTTTTGAAATTTTAATCTTTTCTTAAGGAAATTCAGGGTAATATTCCATTTAAAATTATGTTTATAAATATATAGGCTTAAAATAGTTCAGTTAGGGAGTAACTAACATGCCTGATAAGAAGAAAATAAACGATGTACCCGCCAAGGCTGCGGTTTTATTACATAAAAAATGCAGATATCTAGATCAAACTGACCTTCTTGTATGGCTTGCAAAAAGAAATATTGGAAAAAATATTTCCCGAGTTTGTGCTGATTAAACAAAATTTAATCTTTTTTTAATAAAAATCAAGTTAATTTTTTCACATGAAATGTTTTTATATATATGGAATGTAAGGGAATTAAAAAGTGACTGGTAAAATTAATCAAGGATCCCCATATTACCCCGGCAAAGCTTCATTCTTGATAGCTAAGAAAAAGGATGGCATTACAAAACCTGCACAATATGCCCTTACCTTACTTGCAAAAAATAAGGGGAAAAATGATAATTCTAAGAATTTTTTAGCTTAAGAACAGCCTGAATTAAAGCAGCAGCTTTATTTTGTGATTCCTGAAATTCAAAATCCGGCTCTGAATCCGCAACAATCCCTCCACCTGCCTGGATAAATACGTTATTTCCCCTGACAAGCATTGTTCTTAAGGTAATTGCAACATTTATCTCATTATTTAAACCTATATAGCCTATGCAGCCTGCATAAGGCCCTCTTGCGGATTTCTCCAGTTCATATATAATTTCCATTGCCCGCACTTTTGGGGCTCCTGATACTGTTCCTGCAGGGAAACAGGCTTTTAAAAGATCAACAGAGCTGAAATTTTCTTTTAATTTGCCTGAAATATCACTCACTATATGCATGACATGTGAGAATTTTTCAATTGCCATAAATCTCTTGGCTTCTACTGTGCCGTATTCGCTTACCCGGCCAATATCGTTGCGTGCAAGGTCAACCAGCATAATGTGCTCAGCCCTTTCCTTCGGGTCACAAATGAGGTCGTCAGCCAGTTTAACATCTTCTTCAGAGGTTCTGCCTCTTTTTCTTGTGCCTGCAATTGGTCTGGTATGTATAGTTCTATCTTTAGAGCATTTAACAAGTGCTTCCGGCGAGGATCCTATGATTTTAAACTCATTAAAGTCAAGGTAATACAGGTACGGAGATGGATTAATACTTCTTAACGCCCGATAAATAGTGAAATCATCCACACTTCCCTTGTCAACACAAAAACGCTGGGAAAGAACAACCTGGAAAATATCGCCTGCTTCTATGTATTGCTTTGCTTTTAATATTGCTTCATCCCATTCCTGACGGGAAATATTTGAAGATATGCCTGTTTTTTGCTCTTCAACCAATAGCTGGAATGGTTCCAAATTATGCGGAGAGGACAGTTTTTCAAGCACGGCTTTTATTTTTAGTTCTGCTTTGTTGTATAAATCTTCGAGATCCTCTATGTTTTCCACAAGAATATTGTTAATAACATAGATTTTATGTTTTACATGGTCAAAAGCGAGCATCATTCCAGCTACCATAAAATAAGCATCAGGAAAGCTTTCGCATTTTTCAATGTTTTCATATGATTTTTGCAGTTTTGGTTCAATAAACCTGATTGTGTCAAACCCTAAGTAACCAACTGCGCCTGCTGGTAAAGGTACATTAAAATCAAGGACCGCATATTCAGACAGAAATTTTTCAAGAGCATCATAAGGAGAATTCATCTCATCAGACTTAATAATAAAGGTAGGGTCAAACCCAATAAAGGAATATCTACCCATTGCCTCGCCACCTTCTACTGATTCGAGGAGATATGAGTATTTTTCGTCTTTACTTATTTTGTTATATGCGGAAACAGGCGTTTCCAGATCAGCAATAAACTCTGTCCACACAGGTACAAAGGTTTTCTTGCCTGTTGTTGGCAGCTTTTCTTTTATTTCTTCAAGAGAAGGATTGATCTTTATGTTAAACAGCTTTGTTTTCCTTTAAAAGTACATATATAATATTTAGATTATAGCAAACTTTTTGAAAGGGTATTTATGAAAGTATGTAAAACTTGTAATGCCGGGTGCTGCAGGGCATTTCGTGTGCCGGTTACCGGTTTTGATATTTTAAGAATAATGAGAACAATAGATATAGACCCTTATTTCTTTTGTGGAGTAGAGGAAATAACAGGTGAAAGGCTTGAAAAGGCACTGGGGAAAGACCCTTTATTCTTGTTCACTGACAGGGGTGAACCAAAATATTTTGAAATATATTTAAAATCTGTTGAAGGTAAATATTTTGGCTTTCACGGAAAATGTATTTTCCTGCAGGAGTGGGACGCTAAAGAGCTTAATTCTCAGGAAATTGACGGAATCATTGGCAGGTGCGGAATTTATGACTGCCGCCCCCTTACTTGCAGGACTTATCCTTCAAAAATTGATAAAGATGGTAAACTTTATATGTTTGACCCTTATTATGAACATACAGACCCGGAAAATAAACGCTGGCAGGCTTTGCCTTACGGACTATGCCCACGGCCGATAGAACAGGAAGATTTTAGGGCTGGAGTTAATGAATATATAAAAAATCTTTTGCATGCCAATTATGAAATGGAATTTTTTATTGAACTTTCAAAAAAATGGAATCAGAATCCGGATATTTCAGATAAATTTATTGAATTTCTGGAAAAAGAGTATCAGGATAGATTACCTTTCAGGGTGAAGGATTCCGAGTAATTTTAAGTTCATAATAAGATATTATGAAACTCCATAAGCCTGAAATATCAGCAAGAAAAAATAAGTTTGCGATTAAGTTCTTTGATTTTGCTTTTAAACGGCTGTTAGAGAAGAATTTTTATGCTGTAAGGGTAAAAAATAAACACAATTTCTACTTAAGAGACGAAAACTATTCTAATATACTTTATGGGACACATAGTTGCTGGTGGGATGGTATTTTAGCTACATTTATATTTAGGAATTTATACAACTGTAATTTCCATATGATGATAAAGGACTTATACAGATTTACCTCTCTTGCATATGCAGGAGGGTTTTCCGTGGAAAAGCATGCTTTTCGTGGGTCATTAACAGCAGTAAATTACAGTATAAAATTGCTTGAAAACCCTGCACATTCACTGTGGATATTTCCTCAGGGAAATATCATGCCTTCTAATTCCATTCCAATTAAGTTTGAAAGCGGCATAGCGCATATTTGTAAAAAATTGGACGGCGTAAATCTTATCCCAATTGTTTATCAGTACCTTTTTTTAAGAAAGGAAAAGCCGGAAATCTTAGTGGAAATAGGAAAGCCAATAATTGTAAAAGGCGGAATAAATGATAAAAATGAATTTTTGTTGTTTATCCAGGGGGAATTTGAAAAATTATTGGAAGCACAGAAAGCGGAACTCGCAAAAGGTCAATATGACGGTTATGAGTGTGTTTTGCACAATGATCAGACATGGCTGAGAATGATGGAAACAAATTTTAAACCATTATTGAGAGCAAAATTTTAACAAAACTTAAGTTGCAAGTATGCCTGCTCGTAATAAAATAAAATAACGTCCAAATCGGGGAGTTATTAGGCATGCTTGCATTGAAGACATTTGACAAACAGGATATAGAAAATAAGCTTTTTCAAAAGCTTAAACAAGAATTGGCAACTCCTGCGTATGAATCCTGGATAAAACCATTGAAAATCTATTCTATAGACAATGAAAAAATTGTCATATCTACAAATAGCAATATCGGTAAGGAACGCATTTATAAAAATTATCTCGGGCTTATTAAACGAGCTGTATATGAAATAACAGGTAAATCTCTGGAATTAAAGGTAAAAGTTGAAAAAACAAAAGAGACTGAATCTGCTTCAATAAATAAAACAACTTCCATTACTGAAGCACAGGCAGATTCCCTTAAAACATTATCAAATAATCTTAATTTAAAATACACCTTTGATACTTTTGTTGTGGGTCCGCATAATAAATTCGGCCATGCCGCAGCTTATGCTGTAGCAAAATATCCTGCAAAAGCTCATAATCCCCTGTTTATCTATGGTGGAGTCGGGCTGGGCAAGACTCATCTTATGCAGGCTATAGGGCATTATATTTATTCAAAGCACCCTGATTTAAAAATTAAGTATACAAGTACTGAAATGTTCACAAATGAGCTTATAAATTCAATCAGGACAGATAAAATGCCTGCATTCCGCTCAAAATACAGACAAATTGACGTGTTATTGCTTGATGACATTCAATTCATCGAAGGAAAAGAAAACACACAGGAAGAAATTTTCCATACATTTAACACTTTATATGAATCAGGCAAACAGATTATTTTGACAAGTGATCGGCATCCTAAAAAAATATCTACTCTGACAGAAAGACTGAGGAGCAGGTTTGAGTGGGGCATTTTAGCTGATATTCAGGTTCCTGATCTGGAAACCAGGATTGCAATCCTGAGAAATAAAGCTGAACGGGATAATTTATCAGTGCCTGATGATGTATTGGAACTCATAGCAACTGCTTACCAGAATAACATTCGGGAACTTGAAGGCGCATTAAATAGGGTGGTTGCTTATATAAGCATAAATAACCAGTTGCTTACGCTTGATACAGTTAAAAAAATATTGAATTTTTCAGGAAGAGTAAAAAACCTGAATGTAGAAAAAATAATCGAAACCACAGCTCGGTATTTTTCAATTGAATCTTCTGAAATAAAGGGACAATCCCGCTTTAAGGATATTGCGCATGCCAGGCAGGTAGCGGTTTATCTATCCAGGGATATGACAAATTTAAGCTTCCCTACGCTGGGTGATGCATTTGGAGGAAGAAAGCATACTACTATTCTTTATTCTTATGAAAAAATGCGGGAAGAAATCCAGACAAATAAAGCTTTAGCAGAAGTTATCAGTGAAATTTCCAAAATGATAACGTCGGATAACTATTAACAAACAAGTTAAAAGCGGGCTGTTAACCCGCTTTTAGTTTTTCGAAAAATTACTGTCTAGAAACTAAATAAGTTTGAAAAGAAGCCTTCATCTTCTTCATATACTATAGGTGCAGCTCCGCCATAGTACATACCGCCGTACATAGGTGCTGCTGCTCCTGTGAAGCCGTAAGCGCCACATGGATCACATGGGTTCACTGCTACTGGACATGGAGTTGGGCATGCTGTTGGACAGCTTGCGACCTGCCTTGCCTGATAAGTTGTTACAGGTTCATAAACTGTCTGGATAACAGGTGCAACAGGTTCGTATACGGGCTGGTAGGTTAGTCTTGGTGGGCATGTTGGACATGCTGGGGCTACAGGATATGCTGCGCCGGTCATGCATGGATCACATGGATTCATTGATACTGGGCATCCGCCTATTCCACATTGTGAAAACGCAGGCTGTACCAGTACAAGCATCAAACCAAGAACTACGAATGCTAAATATTTTTTCATTACTTCTCCTCCTTTTAAAAAGTATTAGCATTGGGTCAAAATTATCTTGTTTTATATATTTACTCCAGTAACAACATATTTTGATCCTTAAAAACGGTAATATTTTTAAAACCCATCTTTTCAGGGTTTTCGGGATTTAAGGTACAAAGTGATCCTATATGTAACCTGACAGAATTAAGCAGATAAGGTTATCTTATTAGTGATCTGTCTAATATCTGTTAAGTTAAAAATTAAAAATTTATTTGCCCGGGTGAACAGGTGGGGATCGTGTGCGGTGATTGTAAAATATTTCAATGAAGGTTTGGTTTGACGGCTCTTTTATATTGAACAAAAAAACAGGAATAGGGAATTATCTATTGAATCTCAAGGATAAGTTTCATTCTGCCTGTATAAATACTGAAATATTAAGATATAACGAGAGAGGTCCCTTTGTTTTTAATGTAATTCCTTATTTAATATGGCTTAATGTAATTTTTTACCTTAAAACATTAAAAGAAAAACCTGACATAATAGTTTTTCCTGCTTATATTTTTCCTGTTTTACGGCGGAAAAAAACAAAATATGCAGCAGTTATACACGATTTAGCGCCTTATAAAAACGGTTTATTTAGTTTTTATTATAAATTGGTTTATCTTCTTATAATTGAATTTGCTGTCAGGAACGCAGATATGATAATTACTGTGTCGCAAACTATTAAAAAGGAAATTATTGAACAGTTTAAAATACCTGAGGATAGAGTAAAAATTATTTATAATTCTGTAGGAAATATTTTTTTAAACAATAATACGCCGGATAACTCAGAAATTCTTGAAAGATTCTTGCTTAAACCTAATAATTTCATACTTACTGCTTCTACTATGAATAGGCAAAACAGTAAAAGAAAAAACATTTCTGCGTGCATGGAGGCGTTTAAAAGTATTTCAGAAAAATATCCTGATATAAAGCTTGTACTCGTTGGAAAATCCGAAAATAATGGCCAGCTAAAAGGGATTAAAAATAAAAATATAATATTAACTGAATATTTGTCGGATAAAGATTTGCATTATTTATTTAAAAATGCGCTGATGTATGTATTTCCATCTTTGTATGAGGGTTTTGGAATTCCTATCCTTGAAGCGCAAGTTAGTGGATTGCCTGTGATTGTTTCTGATATCCCTGTATTCCGGGAAGTTGCCGCAAATAGTGTTATTTTTTGTGAACCTCATTCTCAGGGTATTGCGGCAGCAATAGAAATACTAATCAATAATCAGGAGAAGCGCACGGAGTTAATTCAAAAAGGTTTCTTGAATTTTGAAAGGTTTAATGAAACAATTTTGTTACGTCAGATTAAAGAAATATTTGGAAACAGGAATGAATGAAGTTTGTCCTATATCATCAATAAAAATAAATGAAAAAGTTGCACGTTTAAACGCCCTTTTCGTAATAACCAGCATTTTAATATTTATTTTTACTCCAATAAAGTGGATTATATTCTTTTTAATTCTTGATTTTGGCCTGCGTGCAGCGAATAAAGGCAAATACAGCCTTATAGCTTTCTTGAGCAGGTCGCTGGCAGATGTTTTAAAGTTAAAACCCGAAATGGTGGATGCAACTCCTAAATTTTTCGCAGCCGGAATGGGTTTTGTGTTTTGTATTTTAATTGCAGCTCTGTATTTTGTAGGTTTAAGCTTTTTTGCAAATTTTGCTGCAGTTATGTTGATGTTTTTTGCGAGTTTGGAGTTGGTTTTTGGTTATTGCGTGGGATGTAAGGTTTATGCATTGATATGCAGATTTAAGGTAATTTTCTGGTCATAATAATCTTTGCCTTTTTATCATAAAGCCTTTCCTCGTACCAGCGGCCTTTAAATTTACCTTTTTCATCATAAATATACTGGTCATATTCTGATATATAGTAACTTGAACCCACTAGCTTACCATTTTTTCTGTATTGATAAGCGATATGTGGGTATTCATCATGCGGTTTATCAAGTATATCAAAATATTCCAGTCCTCCAGCCGCGTTATAATAATAAATGTGAAATTTATCCTCGTAATATTTAACGCCGTAAATTATCAACAGTTTGTTTAAAAGGTAAAACCCTGCCAGTTCCCGATCAGGCAGTTTTCTGATTTCATTTTTTAAGGCGTCTCTGTTTTCCCAGACATTAAGGTCTTTTTTTTGTGATTTGACCTGTTCTTTGTTTACCTTGTATGTCACATCCTTAAATAAAAGATCTCTATAGTAGTTAATAGTTTGTTCGCGTGCTTCCTGGTTCAGTAGTGGCCAGTCGAGCTCTACTCCGCCCTCTATGACCTGTTGAGAAAAAGCGGGAAACGATAGAATAAATATTAAAAAACAATAACAAATCAGATATTTAGTAAATTTCGCCATTATCATCATTTTAGAATAAAATAAAATTGGAGGATATATGACACAGTGTTGTAAACAAAAAGGTAAAATAGATTATTTATTCTGGTCAACATTTGGCGCTACAATGCTGGCCTATGCTTTGCATGTCATAAATCCGCCCGTGATGGAGTTTATACCCGCATTGGGTGAGTTCAGCCATAGTGTGTATGAACTTGTTAACAAGATGTGGTGGGGACTTTTACTTGGAGTAATATTTGTCGGCTTAATAGGCATTATTCCGAGAGATGTGATAATAAATCTTTTAGGCAGAAAAAAAGGTATAACCAGTATTTTTCGGGCAACTGTGGCTGGAATTCTGCTTGATCTTTGTTCACATGGTATTTTGCTGGTTTCAATGAAATTGTATGAAAGAGGAGCCAGATTGTCGCAGGTTGTGGCGTTTCTTGTGGCAAGTCCGTGGAATTCTTTATCGCTTACGGTTATTCTTATTGCTTTTATTGGCTGGAAATGGACAATTGCATATATTATTTTGTCAATGTTAATAGCGGTTGCTTCGGGGTTAGTTGCGGAATTCTTTGTTTCAAAAGGTATGTTGCCTGATAATCCACATCATTATATTGAAGTTGATGAATTTAAAGGTCAAAAATTAATTCAAAGAATTACACCAGGACTAGTTATCACTGCATTTAAAGAAAGCGAGATGATAATGCGGTGGATATTTCTGGGCGTGATTGCAGCAGCTTTAATACGAGTTTTTGTTCCAACCGAAACATTTACAACTTTCTTTGGCCCGACTTTGTTGGGTTTGGGGTTAACGCTTGTTGCGGCAACAATTATTGAAGTGTGCTCGGAAGGAAGTGTGCCTATAGCTTATGATTTATTTTCTCGAGCGGCAGCGCCTGGAAATGCTTTTCTTTTCCTTATGGGAGGGGCATCCACGGACTATACCGAAATTATGGCATTAAAGGAAACAACTAGATCTTGGAAGATTGCGTTTTTCCTTCCATTTGTAACAGTTCCGCAAATTCTTGTTATTTCTTATATATTAAATAATGTTCAGATATAACTTTTCACATATAATTAGATAATATTTTTATATTATTAATAAGTAAGAAAGAGGGAGTTTAGTATGAGTGAAGCTAGTGTGCAAAAAAAGCTGCCTAAGTATACAATATGGCAGCTTCTTAACCTTTGTATCGGCGCAATAGGTTTACAGTTTGCATGGTCAATGCAAATAAACCTTACAGGCCGCGTAGTTGAACCGTTAGGCGCAACCGCGCTTATTTTAGGGTTAATCTGGCTTGCAGGCCCGATTACCGGTATTATCGTACAGCCAATTATTGGTGCTGTAAGTGATAATATATGGACAAAGTTTGGCAGAAGAAGGCCATTTTTGCTAGTTGGCGCTATACTAGGCAGCTTTGCACTTATTTTTATGCCTTATGCGCCTACATTGCTTATGGCAGCAAGTATGCTCTGGATAATTGATGCCTGTGTAAATATTAGCATGGGGCCTCACAGAGCATTAATCCCTGATAATGTGCCTAAAGAACAGCACGCTGTGGCGAACTCCTTCATCAGTTTTGCGTTTGGAGTTGGTGCAGTTATCGCATTCGGAATGTCATTCTTTGTTGAAAAAATATTTAACTATCAAATAAGTATTCAGAACCAATTTATGATTGGAGCTATTGCGCTCACTGCTGCAATGTTATGGACAGTGTTTACAACACCTGAAAATAACAGGCCGGATCCAACAGAAGAAACCAGCAAGGATAGCCCGTTTGCTTCAATAAAAATGTTCCTGATAAGCTGCCTTATTTCAGGTGTTATTATGTCAGTAGTGATTATGTCAGGCGCATTTGGGCTGGTTAATTTAGCTGATAAAGATTTTATTATTAACGTACTGTCCTGGTTTGTGCTTATACTTAGCTTCCCGATGCTGGGGATGGCTTTAAAAAGCTTCTTTACCCCTGAAATCGGTAAAATATGCGCTATGCACTATTTTACATGGCTTGGCATAATGTGTATGTTTATTTATTTCAATAACTATGTTGTTCACAATATATATTTAGTGCCGGATTTAAGCAACGCCACCCCTGAATTAAAAGAAACATTTAAGGCTGCTGAACTTACAGCAACGAATATGTCAGGTTTAGCGCTTGCAATGTTTAATTTGGTCTGCGTTATTGTTTCAATTCCGCTTGGATTCCTTTGTAATAAATTTGGAAAGAAAAATATGCACTGCTTTGCCCTTATTTGTATGGGTATAGCTTTTATAGGAATGGCATATTTTGCTACATCAGCGCTTCATGTAGTGTTGTTTATGGCTTTAGCAGGTATTGGCTGGGCTTCAACTCTTACCATACCGTTTGCATTGTTGATGGATAACCTTAAAAAAGGGACTGAAGGTTCATCACTCGGTAAATTTAATTTGTTTGTGGCCGGGCCGCAGATATTATCATCAATAGCAATAGGATACCTGATTAATACAAGCCCTATGGAAATCAGCACCGGCTGGACAAACCACTGGGAATTTGCTTTTATAGTAGGCGGCTGCACTATACTGATAGCTTCGCTAATAGCACTCACGCTGAAAAAGGAAGAAAAAGCCGGATGCGGTTGTATGTCGTGCGAACAAGCTGATAAAGAGCCTTTAACGGTATAAAAGCCTGAAAGATAAATAATTTATTAAAAAAATGAAAATATCATTATAATAATTTAATATTATTGTAGTGATATTTTTATCTTAGGGGAAATGTAACATTATGATAGATTTTAATAAACTTACAGAACAGACTCGTAACACTGTAATCGCTTCTCAGGAAGTAATGAACCGGTATAAAAACCCACAAATGCTACCTGAACATTTATTTATAGCTATGCTGGAAGATGAAAAAGGCCTCGTTTCTGACATTTTAAAAAAATTAAACGTAAATATACCGATAATAAAAGACCAGGTGGAAAGAGTTCTTGCAAACAAGCCTAAATTAACTTATGAAGCTTCAACAGAGCAGGTATATATTAGTCTTGACACTAATAAAGTGTTTGATCGGGCAGAGGAAGAAGCTAAACGGCTTAAAGATAGCTATATTACGCTTGAACACCTCCTCCTTGCTATGGCTGATTTAAGAATAACAGATATAGGAAGGATTCTTGAGCAAAATAAAATCACAAAAGAAGCAATATATAGAGCAATAAAGGAAATAAGGGGTTCATCTTCAGTTGATAGCCCGGATGCGGAAAAAACGTTTCAGGCACTCAAAAAATACAGCGTTGACCTGACAGAACTTGCAAGAAAAGGCAAGCTTGACCCGGTAATAGGCCGGGATGAAGAAATAAGGCGCACCATTCAGGTTTTAAACAGGAGAACAAAAAACAATCCTGTGCTGATAGGCGATCCCGGAGTGGGTAAAACCGCTATTGTTGAAGGACTTGCCCAGCGAATTATCAGGGAAGATGTGCCTGAAAGCTTAAAAGGTACTAAATTAATTTCTCTTGATATGGGCTCATTAGTTGCAGGAGCAAAGTTTAGGGGAGAATTTGAGGAGAGGCTCAAGGCTGTCTTGAAGGAAGTGCAGGAGAGCGAAGGCGAAATAATTATGTTTATTGACGAGCTGCACACAGTTGTGGGAGCAGGCGCAACAGAAGGCTCTATGGACGCCGGAAATATACTTAAGCCGCTTCTTGCAAGAGGCCAGCTAAGATGTATCGGGGCAACCACAATTAATGAGTACAGGAAATATATTGAGAAAGATGCGGCGCTGGAAAGGCGTTTTCAGCCTGTTTTAATAAATGAGCCTTCTATTGAGGATACAATCAGTATTTTAAGAGGACTTAAAGAGCGCTATGAGGTGCATCATGGCGTGAGGATAAAAGATTCAGCCCTTATTGCTGCTGCAAAATTATCTGACAGGTATATTACTGACAGGTTTCTGCCTGATAAGGCTATAGACCTCATAGATGAGTCTGCTTCCAGGCTGAGGATTGAAATTGATAGCATGCCAACTGAAATTGATACTTTAGAAAGGCAAAAAACTCAGCTGGAGATTGAGCGAGAGGCGCTAAAAAAAGAAACTGACCAGGCAAGTATTGAAAAAATACAAAACCTTGAAAGTATTGTACAGGAATTAAAAGAAAAAATTGATGCATTAAAAAGCCAGTGGGAAAAGGAAAAAGGCGCTATTTCAGCTGTTAGGGATTTAAAAGAAGAAATTGAAAAAACAAAGCAAATGATTGAGGAAGCTGAAAGAGAAGCTGATCTTGCAAAAGCGGCTGAATTAAAGTATGGAAAACTTATTGAGCTTGAAAAGAAGCTTAAGCAGGAAGAAGAAATCCTTATGCATAAAGATGAAAACACCCTTTTAAAAGAGGAAATCGATGAGGAAGACATCGCTGAAGTTGTTGCAAAATGGACGGGCATCCCTGTAAATAAATTGATTGAAAGTGAACTTCAAAAACTGTTAAAAATGGAGGATGAGCTGCATAAAAAAGTTGTTGGCCAGGATGAAGCTATTATTGCAGTGTCTGAAGCGGTAAGAAGAGCCAGGGCAGGCTTGAAAGATCCCAGCAGGCCGGTAGGTTCATTTATTTTCCTTGGGCCTACAGGAGTGGGGAAAACAGAGCTTGCAAAAGCGCTTGCAGCGTTTTTGTTCAATGATGAAAATGCCCTTATAAGAATAGATATGTCTGAATACATGGAAAAGCACGCAGTTGCAAGGCTTATTGGTGCGCCTCCGGGATATGTAGGTCATGAAGAAGGCGGACAGCTTACAGAAGCTGTAAGAAGGAAACCTTACAGCGTTATATTGTTTGATGAAATAGAAAAAGCGCACAATGACGTGTTTAATATAATGCTCCAGATACTTGATGATGGGCGTTTGACTGATTCTAAAGGCAGAACTGTGGACTTTAAAAACACTGTGATTATTATGACCAGCAATATAGGCAGTCATTTAATCCTTGAAGGAATAATGAATTTTGAAGCAGTTAAAGAATCAGTAATGGAGCTGATGAAGCAGCATTTTAAACCGGAGTTTTTGAACAGAATTGACGAGGTAGTGTTCTTTAAAGGCCTTACCCTTGATCAGCTTACAGAAATTGTTGATATTCAAATGCAGGGACTTAAAAAACTCCTTGTAGAGCGTAGTATTGAAATAGAAATTACTGATGATGCAAAAGAAGTGCTTGCAGCAAGAGGATATAACCCTGCGTATGGTGCAAGGCCGCTTAAAAGGGTTATACGTCAAGACATAGAGAATCCGCTCTCAAGAAAAATTCTTGAAGGGGAATTCATAGAAGGAGATAAAATACTTATAGATCTGGAAAATGATGATATAGTATTCAGGAAACTTTAGAAGGCTTTCTTCCTCTTTTTGACAGTTTTTCCCTGTTCATTTGCTGCATTTCTTCAGTTATTTTTAACTTTGTAGCAATTTTATCAAGGTGTTGTTTATAATTTTGAGAACTAATATTTAACTCTTGTAATAGTTCAAATATCATTTTTATTCCAACTATATTTATACCAAGTTGTCTGGAAAGATACTGTACGAATTTCCCTTTTTCTATATCATTTAAGGAATAAAGTCTCCTGTTTTTAGGTGATCTGGCAGGCACCAGAATTTCTTCTTCATTGTAAATACGCAGGGTTCTCTGGTGAACTTCAAGAATATCAGCAACAATGCTAATAGAAAAAACCGGCTTATCCGGAGCAATTTCCTCTTGTTTTACTCTTGTTAATAATTTTCTGTTCATACTCTTACCTTTATACTATTCTGCACGATCTTGTAAAAATTAAATTTCTTATTTATCTAAAATAACATTTTGTAGTTTCTAGAAAATTTCAAAATCTTTTCTGAAATGTAAAAATTTAGGTAGTGGAGATTTTATGACTGATAAATTTAAAATTTATATTTAGGCTGAGGGGCGCCGCAGGCGCCCCTCAGCCTTTTGGGCGGGTCGGCGAAGCCGACCCGCCCAAAAATAACAAATAAGTTACAATTTAACCACTTCCAAAATTTAAACAATTGCCGAAAAATTCCCAAAATGATAAACTATATTGGGAGAATTTATGAGCAAGAAAGATTTTTTAAGACAAATAATAGATGAACACTTGGAGCAGGGGGTATATGGTAACAGGGTTGTGACGCGATTCCCGCCTGAGCCTAACGGATATCTTCATATTGGGCATGCCAAATCTATATTTATAAATTTTGGTATAGCTGCTGATTACTCTGGAGGAATATGTCATCTTCGTATGGATGACTCAGATCCTACAAAGGAAAGCTATGAATACGTTGAATCCATAAAACGTGATGTTAAATGGCTAGGGTTTGACTGGGGCGACAAATTGTTTTTTGCCTCGGATTATTTTGAAAAATTGTATGAATACGCGGAATTTCTTATAAAAAAAGGTAAGGCTTATGTGTGCAGCCTCTCAGAAGAAGAAATCAGGCAATACCGCGGTACTGTGACACAGCCCGGAAAACCAAGTCCATATAGAGAGCGTACAGTAGAAGAAAACCTTGATTTATTCAGGAAAATGCGGGCTGGTGAATTTAAAGACGGTGAGCACGTACTCAGGGCAAAAATAGACATGGCTAACCCTAATATGAAAATGCGTGACCCGCTCTTATACAGAATACGTCACGTTGAGCACTATAGACAGGGCAACGAATGGTGCATTTATCCTTTGTATGATTTTACTCATTGTTTGTCGGATTCATTAGAAAGAATTACACACTCTATATGCACCCTGGAATTTGAAAATAACAGGGAACTTTATGACTGGATTCTTGAAGAGTGTGAAGTGGAAAAGCCAAGTCCTCATCAGTACGAGTTTGCCCGCTTAAATCTTAATTATGCGATAATGAGTAAGCGTAAATGCCTTGAACTCGTTGAAAAAAAATATGTAAACGGCTGGGATGACCCTAGAATGCCTACAATTTCAGGTTTAAGGCGCCGAGGTGTCACGCCTGAGGCAATAAAAAACTTCTGTGAAAGTATAGGGATAGCTAAAGCTAACAGCGTTGTTGATTACGCACAGTTTGAGCATTACATACGTGATGACCTTAATACAAAAGTGCCGCGCGTGTTATGTGTTCTGCAACCGCTTAAGGTGGTTATAGAAAACTACCCTGAGGGAAAAACAGAAATGCTTGATGCCTCATATTATCCGCATGATGTCCCACTTACAGGCTCAAGGCCATTGCCGTTTTCCAGGGAAATTTATATAGAAAAAGATGATTTTATGGAAGATCCGCCTAAAGGGTTTTACAGATTATGTCCCGGTGGGGAAGTAAGGCTCAGGCACGCTTATATAATTAAATGTGAGCAGGTTATAAAAGATGAAAAAGGCGAAGTAGTTGAATTAAAGTGTACTTATGATCCTTCAACAAAAAGCGGTCAGGATAATTCCGGGAAAAAGGTAAAAGGAACCATACACTGGGTTTCTGCAGCTCATGCCGGAAACGTGGAAGTACGGCTTTATGACAGGCTTTTTAAAATTGAAATGCCGGAAAATATGGACACAGACCTTAACGAAGATTCACTTAAAATATTGAGTAATTGCTATATTGAGCCAAGTGCATTAAAAGCCCCTGCAGGCAGCAGGTTTCAGTTTGAAAGACTTGGATATTTCTACCTTGATCCGGTAGAATATGAACAGGGAAAAGTAGTTTTTAACAGGATCGTGACATTACGTGATTCATGGTCTAAAATTCTTAAAAAACAGGGGGAGTAGTATTGAACGCACCAAACAGCCGTGAATTTGCCTGTGCAGTCGCTGGGATATTAGATAATAGGCTTGCTAAAGACATAGATATACTTAACATTAGCAATATATCAGTAATTGCTGATTATTTCGTGATATGCAGCGCTACTTCCAGTACGCATGTCAGGACTCTTGCAGGGCATGTCAGGGAAACTATAAAAAAATTATATGAAATTTTACCTCAAAAAGAGGAAGCAGACTCAAAAAATCGCTGGTATCTTCTTGATTATGGAGATGTAGTGGTTCATATTATGCACCATGAAGAAAGAAGCTATTATGCAATAGAGAAATTCTGGAGTCATGCGTGCAGAATAGATCAGAAGGAATGGCAGGAAAAGGTTAAAGAACTGAATATTCCATTATAACTTTGATACAAACTTATTATCTTTAATATAAAACCTCCACGGATAATCCGCAGCTTTTTTAATCCCGATACGAGTTGTTGTAACTATGTTTTCAGGTGGCACAGTTATTCCTTTTTCTACCCAGAGGCCGGATTTTTTGTTTGTAACGTCTGCCTCATTGAGGCTTTTGTCAATTTTTAATTCCCTGCACAGCTTTCCGGGGCCATTTGCATTGGGCATATTCAGAGCTCTTATCAGTACGGCACCAGCAGTTCCTTCTGCTTCGGTTACAAAGTTTAAACAGTAATACATGCCATAAATCAGATATACATAGGCAATTCCTGCCTGTTTAAAAAGTGTTGCTGATCGTTGTGTGTAGCCATTGAAAGCATGGCAGGCCGGGTCATCCTGCATGTAAGCTTCTGTTTCAACAATTGTCCCGCTTAAAATTTCATTGTTAATTTTCCTGAATATTTTACAGCCAAGCAAATTTTTGGCAACATCCAGGGTATTTTTTTTATAAAATTCTCGATTGAGTATACTCATGTCTAATGAAATGAATCAGGGCATCTGGTATTACTTATAGTATAACAGGATTGACAGGAGTATAACAATGCAGTTCTATGTTAAGGATATAATGACCACTGACCTTGTTACAATACAGGAAAATACCACTATCCGGGATGCTATAAAGATTTTTTCAAGCAATGAAGTTTCCGGCTTGCCTGTAACGAATCAGGATGATGAATTAACAGGTGTGTTAAGCGCGAGCGATATTTTACAAAATGAAAGCGTCCATACTTTTTATACTTTGCCTTATAAAAAAGATTTTGTGCTAGAGCTTATTGAAGATTCAAAGTTTTTTGACCAGCCTGTTTCAACAATAATGTCAGAGGAGTTGTATACCATTGAGCCTGATGCAACCATTGCTAGAATGGCTGCAATAATGTATGAAAAGAAAATTCACCGCCTGCTTGTGACGGAATATAACAAGTTGATCGGCATCGTAACTACATTTGATCTTCTTAAATTATTGGCAACAAGTGATGAAAGTGTGGTAATTTAATTAATATAAAGAGTTGGGGAAATTAAATGAATAAGAAGTCGAAGATTGCACTGATAACTATATTCAGCATTATAGCCATTGTTTACGCCACTTATCTGTTTATAATTCCTAATTTAATAGACTTAAATAGATTTAAACCTGAAATACAAAAAGCAGTAAAAGAAGCAACCGGGCTTGAAGTCGACCTCGGCAGGCTTAAACTCCACACATATTACGACTTTAGCGCAAAGTTAACTACTGAAAATGTAAAGGTAGATAAATACTTAACCGTTGATAATGCAAGCGTGAGAGTGCTTCTTGTTCCTTTATTGTTCAAAAAGCTGGAAATTGAGGAAATCAGGGTAGATAAACCTGAAGCATTCATCACAAGGCAAAAAGACAGCAAATATGATATAGAAAAAGTTATTGAAGATATTAACAAAAAACATGACGCCGCCAAATCTTCTGACGCTAATGAAAGCAACCCAGAGAAAGCCAAGTCAAAAGGTATTGAGCCGGTATTTGACGGAATGAAGCTTTATGTAAGTGATTACAAAATCAATCTAACAGATTTCTCTGGCGGTAAAGAAAGACATTTTGCCTTAAAAGGCGATATATTTGAAATTCCTAAGATTAAAAAGCATAAGTTCATTAAATTAGCCACAAAAGGCAGTTTGCTTGTTGAAAATAAACCGAATATTAATTTTGATATTAAGTTTGCAAGTGTACTTCCTATAAAAATCCCTGATGAAGTATGGGGGCCTGAGTATCTAAAACTTACTGAAGAACAGAAGGCTCAGCTACAGGCTGAAATGCTTAAAAGGTTTGACCCTATTAAAAATATTATAAAATACGACCCCACTACGGATATAATAGCTGATTTAAAACTAAAGCCTGGTGAGAAGCTGCCTGAGGTTAAAGGTTTTTTGAATTTTGACAAGCTTTCTCTTAAAGTAGACGGTCAAAAACTGCCGGCAAGTTATGGAAAATTCAACTTCTCAGGTAAAAACATTGATATAAATTCTAAATTATTCATAACATCCGACTCTTTCCTTGAAGTAATCGGGAATATCAAAGATCTGCTCAAGCAGGACTTTAATTTAAATGTTAAAACCACAGATATAGAACTGAAAAACGTTAAAAAATTCATGTATTCCTTTGCGGAACTAGCAAATGCAGACATGAAAACATTAAATCTACCTGATATGGCTGGAAAAATTAAAGCTGACTTTAATCTGCAAAAAAACAATTACAAAGGCTATCTAAACATTACAAATGCAAGTGTATTCACTAAAGACCTTTCCCAGCCCCTTAAAGAATTCAATAGCACGCTGAATTTTAATAAGGATAAGGTTGAATTAATCAAAACGTCAGGAAAACTTGCTGATATAGGCTTTAATGCAGCGGGTAACATTAATTCAAAGCTTTTTTCCGACATAAAAATAAGCATACCTAACGTTAATTTGAAAACTGTATACAGTATTTTAAATAATAGCAAGCTCTTTGCGGATTTGAAGCCTCAATTGAAAGATTTATCTGCGGTTAATGGTAATGTAAGTGTTGAAGTCTTTGTAAAAGGCCAGATTGATAAGAAAATTACCCCCATAATAAATGCCACAATCCATAAAGCCTCCGCATATCATGCCCCTTCTAAAAATCCAATATCAATAGAAGGAGGCAGTGTCAGGGTTGATGATAAAGGGAAAGTTGCATTTAAAAACATAAAAACAATGCTGGCGAAAATACCATTGGATATAAACGGCCAGTTTGAAGGTGACGCAAATAACTGGAACCTTTCAGCGGAAACACCTATAAGCAATGTTGAGTTTATAAACGGTTTAAATACCTTAAAAATAAATGCAACAGGCAGCCCAAAATCTGTTTATATCAGCAAAACTGCCCTGTACTCAGGAACAAAAGAGCTGGTATCAGTAGACGGCAGTATTAATAATAATATTTTAAATGACGTCAAGGTTACCATTTCCGGTTTAAATTTGAACATTAAAGAGCCTAAAGGAAAAGTTCAGGTAAGCGGGAATCTTGTGGTGAACGGTAAAACGAATGCACCTAAAGCTCTTGGTACGCTGAGCCTGACAAATCTTGATATTCCATCCCTATCACTCAGGACAAATGACGTTAACGTAACTTTAAAAAGTGATGCTATCCTTCTTACAACAGGCGTTCTAAACATGGAGGATTCAAGAATTAAGCTGGATGCAGTTCTTGAAAACAAGTTAGCCCCACCTTTTGTTGTGAAAGCATTAGAGATTAATTCTGATTTCATGAATGTTGACAGGTTGAGCAAGGCATTGGAGCAGAAACCTGTAAATTCCGCAGGACAGCAAAGAGGGTCGTCGTCAGCACAAGCAGGAAAATCAAAAGATCAGGATGTGCCTGTAATCGTTAATAGCGGGAGATTTTTCGCAAAGCAGTTAATTGTAAATAAACTTTTGAATAACGATGTATCGTTCAACTTCACTATAAACCCTGTAAATATGTTAAATATCAGGAACCTGTCGACCAATATCGCAGGCGGAACCGCAACTGGCAAAGCTGATATGAATTTAAAAACCACAAAGTTGAATGTTGATCTTGATGCCAATAACATTGAAATAAATGCGCTTGCGTCTGAGCTGGCAAATATGCGCGACCAGATCTTCGGAGGAATGAAAGGGCATATTCAGCTTTCTACAATAGGTAAAACGCCTGAATTAATGACTCAAAACGCAGTTGGAAAAGCTAATTTTACTATAACCAACGGATACCTGGGGCCACTGGGTGATATAACGTATTTATTTAAACTTGTGGCGTTAAAGTTCGGGGAACAGGATAAGACAAACCATTTCGACACCCTGAAGGGCCTGGTTTTAATTAATCGTGGAATGCTGGAAGTACAGGATATAACTGTACAGGGTAAGCGCTTAAGTTCTTTTATGTCCGGCACTGTCAGAATGAAGGACAATTATGCTGATCTTACAGTCCTTGGTAAATTATCAGGCAAAATTGTGTCACAATTAGGCCCGGTAGCTGATCTTTCAATTAATAAACTGACTAAGAAGATTCCCGGGCAATGGGGGCAGCTATTGACGGAAGTGTTACCAATAGGCAAATATCCTAACAGGCATAGAATTCCGGCATTAAATGCTGAGCCTCTTGAAAATGACAAGGATTTTGCAGTTAAACTCAAGGGGACACTTGGCAAGCCTACTTCTATGCGTATGTTTGAATGGCTTGAGTAAGTGTTCGATTTTTAATCCTTTTCTTCAGAAGGAGAATAATTAAAAGGAAATCTTTGTTTAATAAAATACGTTGCTAATTTTATATCATTTTCTATAGAACCGGTTTTTGCCATAGTTATTTCACCACGACAAAGACCAACATTTCTATCCATTTTTCGTAAATCCACTTCTTTACAAATTTGACTAGGTTCTTCAGTTTTGTGAAAACCTTCTTTTTGTGCAAGAAAATAACCTTTAAATCCAACTTGCATTATTTTATTACCTCATGTTTTTATAATCTACCTATATCAAGTTCATAAAAAAAAATATTTCCCAAAAAATTGGAAATATTACAAAAGATTTACACACATAGCCTGTGATAAAATGAATTTTATGAATAAAAAAGACGGAAAATACCACGTAGGTTTTATTACATCGGACTCGGAAACATTAAAAGACTACTATCCAACCCCTTCAGAGCCTCATTTAATACCTAAAGAATTGCCTTTTACTCCTGATGATCAAATAGCTGTTGATTTTTTAAGGGGAAAGGGTTTTGAAGTGTCTTATTTCCAATGGGGGCAGGATATTGAAAAATTAAAAAAATTTGATTTAGTGATTATGAGGTCGCCGTGGGATTATTCTCACTCGGACGAATCCATCCACAAATTCATAAAATGGCTGGACTGTCTTAAATCCGAAGATGTAAAAATTGAGAATTCCCCGCATTTTATGAGATGGCTGATTGATAAAAGCTACCTTCTTGATCTGGAAGAAGCGGGCGTGCCCATTGTGTCATCAAAACTGGTAAAAGATATAGATTTAGTCCAAACCTATGCCTCATGTGGCGCTTTTATATTGAAAGCCAGCATTTCAGCAGCAGGGAGAAACCTGTTTTTGATAGATTCCGCACAAAAAGCAGAGGAACTCCAGCCTGAATACAACGAACTATGCAAAAACAAAACATTCATTCTCCAGCCTTATATTGAGGAAATCAAAACCCATGGGGAATGGTCATTAGTATTTATTGATGGCATTTACAGTCACGCTGTTCATAAAAAACCCGCACCAGACAGCATCCTGGTTCAGGCGGAAAAAGGCGGAAGCGTTAGTTTTTCTGATCCACCGTCTGATATTATTGAATTTGCACAAAATAACCTGCCCAAAATCACCTCAAGCTACAATCCTCTCTACTTAAGAATTGACATAATCCTGACCAACAAAGGTCCGCTGCTTTCTGAATGCGAGGGCGTGGAGCCGGAAGTATTCTTTAGGGCAAGTGAGAAGAGTATGGAATTGTTTTACAGTAATTAGGCACACATCTTTTTAGCCTGTGGTTTAAGGGATACAGATTTTCTAAGGAGCTTAGATTGTAGTAATTTCTTAGCATCATAAGC
>MFRL01000064.1 GCA_001784565.1 Candidatus Melainabacteria bacterium GWF2_37_15 | reverse complement strand
GATTCTTTCAAATACTCTATTCGTTCCGTATGGATTGTTTTCCAGTGAAGGTTTGTGAAATTCCTGCAGTTTAGGAAATAGCAGTGCTACCCTATCCATAAATGATGGGTTTTCTACCATTCTATTATCCTTACCAGGGTATACAAATTTTTTAAATTTTCCTTCAGGATGAATAACTTCTGCAGCTATATATGCTCTTCTTTTGCCTTTTGTTTCACCACTATATAAATCAGCCTTCATTTTTAAATCTATACCATCAGCTTTAGCCCTTCTTTGCAATGCAGTTATTTTCATGGCGTCTTGTGCATATCCAGGAAGCCTTCTAATTTTTTTAAGAATTACTATGTTTGTTCCAAAGCTGACTTGTTTGACTTGTTCCATATCCTACCTCATTCCCTATATCTAACTTATATCTATTAGATTTAGTACAACCATGGAAAGAAGTCAATAAGTTAAATATAAATGTTGCGCCTGTTGCGTACAGCAAGATAATAAACATCATCGTACTTCCTTGCTGCGTCCTCCCATGTGAAGCGCTTGTTCATGGCGTTCTGAATAAGCTTTTTCATTGCAGGTTTATTATGATAATAAGTGTATGTTGCCCAGCCGACTGTATCAAACAAGGCATTAGGGGTCAGGTCATGGAATTTAAAACCGTTCCCTTCAAGTGTTTGCTCATTAAAGTTCTCAACAGTGTCATTTAAACCGCCTACTGCTCGTACAATTGGCAAAGTACCATACCTCAGGCTGTACATCTGGTTCAAACCGCATGGCTCGAATCTTGACGGCATGAGGAAAAAGTCAGAACCAGCCTCGATTTTGTGTGCCAATTCGTTACTAAAACCAATGTTAACACCAACTTTTTCAGGGAACATTCCTGGTGCGCCGCCGAAATAAAAATGCGACCACACTTCGCCGGTGCCGAGGAGTACGAATTGAGCATCGAGACCCATTAGCTTATATAAAGCTTCTGCAAGTATATCCACCCCTTTTTGTCTTACAAGCCGTGTTACTATGCCAAAAAGCGGTATATCATCTCTTACAGGCAAGCCAAAAGTTCTTTGCAGGTCACGTTTGCATTCGAGTTTGCCTGAGAGGTCACTTGCGGAATAGTTTTTAATGATGTGTTTATCGGTTTCGGGGTTCCATTCATCGTAGTCACAGCCGTTTAGTATGCCATAAAGGTTGCCCGCTCTATCTCTTACTACTCCATCAAGTCCCCAACCATGTTCATGGCTCTGGATTTCTTTTGCATATCCATCACTCACAGTTGTTATATGCGTTGAATGAAGGATTCCACCTTTTAAGAGATTAACCTGATCGTTGAATTCAAGTTCCAGGAAATTATAATGCTTCCAACCGATTCCGAGTACATCCATTAATCCTTCATAAAAACTGCCCTGGTGTTGCATGTTATGGATTGTGAGGACGCTGGCTGCGTTACCGACAGGATCATGCCTATATGCAGTATTTAGAAGTACAGGTATTGCTGCTGTTTGCCAGTCGTTGGCATGAATTACATCAGGATAAAACCCGATTTTTTTGCATAATTGCAGGCAGGCGCGTGATAAAAACACAAACCTGTTATCATTATCCATAAATCCCTGGCCGCTATCGTCATTGTACAGGTTTTTCCTGCCATAGTAGTGTTCATGTTCAATAAAATAAACCGGCACGTCAGTTCCCGGAATTTTCCCTTCAAGAACACCGCACCACATTTCCCCGATAACGCCCATTGGTACACCGAGAGGGTCGGGTACAGGTTTTAATCCGTATTTTTCCTTGTCAATTTCCCAATATCTAGGCATTACAACTCTAACATCATGGCCCAGTTTTTTGAGTTCTTTTGGCAGGCTACCTGCTACATCAGCAAGTCCGCCTGTTTTTGCAAACGGTACAACTTCAGATGCGCAGATTAATATTTTAAATTTTGGTCTCATTTTTAATCTCCTACTGGAATTCTAACATTATTGTTAAGTTTTGTTAAATATTTATTTGTAAAGTGTCAACTTTTTTTTTCATCAGCATTTAAACAATTGGAAGGAAAAAAATAATAGGTAGATCATCTCAGTAAAGGAGAATTATATGGAAAAGTTACAGGTTAATTTAACAATGCCTCAGTTTTCAGAAAAAACAAAAAAAAGGGCTATTGTTGCAGGAGAAGTAGCTGCAGTAGGGTTAGGTGCAATGGCTGTCGATAAGATGGTGAGATCAGAAAAAGTACTAAGTTTTGCACATAATTTAGCCACAAAGAAGTATTCAATAAAAATGTTAGATGCTGCATCAACAGCAAAATCAGGTTTAACAAAAGCTACAAAATATTTAGCTTCTAAGCCTGTAATTAAACAAATGGTTAAAGGAGCTGGTATGGCGAAAGAATTAGTTTTAAAAGCTACTCCACAACTTAAAACTATTAAAATTGCTGCTGGTATCGCTGCTGCTTTATTAGTTGCAAACCATTTAAGAACAAAAGAATCTGAACAAAACTAAACAGCGAGATATAGCTACGATATAGCTAGGTAATTAATCAGCAGGCGCAAGTCTGCTGTTTTTCTTTTGGTTTAAATATACAATATTATAAGAGTTCTTAAATTAAGAATGATTATCAATAAACCGACCAGCACCATAAGCGGTTTATGCGGTAATTTTTTGCAGGAAAAAGCAGCAAAAGGCGCAGCCACAACCCCGCCAAGCAGAAGGCCAAGTATAATTTTCCAGTGGGTTAGACCTATTGTGAGGAAAAAAGTAACGGACTGTGCAACAGTAACAAAAAATTCGGAAAAATTAACCGAACCAATAGTATATCTAGGACAATTTCCCCTTGCTACAAGAGTAGAAGTAACAATAGGCCCCCATCCGCCACCTCCAATTGCATCAAAGAACCCACCAATAAATCCCAATGGCACTATTTTTGTTTTTACTTCTTTTGGCACCTGATTTTTAAAGGCTTTTGCAACAATTACTATCCCCATAATCAACAAATATACTGTTACAAATGGCTTTATTTTATCCCCGGGAACTGCTGTTAGTATGTATGCCCCGATTATTCCACCTATTACTCCAGGGATTAAAAGCTTCTTTACCAGTTCTTTATCAATATTTTCAAACTTGAAATGTGAGAACCCTGAAACTGCCGTGGTGAATATTTCCGAGGTATGCACACTTGCACTGGCAGCCGCTGCAGGTATGCCAATCCCGGTTAAAAACGTTGTTGAGATTACACCGTAGGCCATACCAAGGCATCCATCTAGCAATTGAGCAACAAACCCAACTATAATAAACCCCAAAATAGTAAAATCCATTTTTACAACTCCTTTCCCAATTAACTATATTGACTTAGTAGACAATAGCTTCAAAAATTTTTAGATTGTTAATTATGTCATATCTGAAAAATATGTATTCTCAAGTTTCCAGGCAGTATAGTCCCTTATGTCCTTAAACAGTGCGGTTAGCTTACTATTCTTCTCTGTGGGTGTTTTTTCGTAAAAATACTTGCTTACTGAATTAACTGGCGCGAGAGGACCGCTTATTAGCCTTACTATGTCTGCAATACGTATACAATCAGGCGGTTTCGCAAGCGCATATCCACCGTTTGAGCCTCGCCTACTTTTTAAGTAACCTGCCTGTTTAAGCAAAAGTAGTATTTGCTCAAGAAATTTTTGTGGAATATCTTGAGAATCAGCTATTTCTTCAATTCTTACCCAGTCTTTATCATAATTTTTTGAAAGATATGCCAGGGCAAGACAAGCGTATTCGGCCTTTACAGATAACCTTACCATATGTTTATTATAATATCATAATTTTTTATATTGTCTATCAAGTTTATAGAGTATACAGGGCAAGTTCATTAAAATTTCAACTAAAGGGTCATCCTTGTATGATTAATTTTAGATAAAATTAAGAAGTTAGTAGAGTTTGGCGGATAAAGACTGTTGTCATCTGAGCCATAAAATAGATGCTATAATCGTGGAATAAAAGCGATGCGAAAGATCTTACCAAATAACAACATACAGCCTATTTTTGGATTCTTGCTTACAGTTGTTTATTAGAAAGATCCTTCGCAATGCTTATATCCATACCTAACATATAATTATCACGGCTCAGATTGACGCTTTAGGATGTTTACCCTATTCTAACCCCATAATTCTTTTACTTTTGCTTCCCTTTGTGCTTCTTTAGCCCGATAAGCTTCAAATCTAGTTTGATCCTTATGTATTCCTAACATATTTTTGTAAATTTGCTTAATTCTTTCAAATGGTCTGTCGAGTCCCATCGCATTGTTTTTAATGCTTGGCTTACGAATAACTTGCAGAATCGGGAATCTTGTTACTAATTTATCTAAACGAGAGGGGTCTGTTTCTAACCCATTATTCTTGCCTGAATATGCATATTTGTAATGTGAATTAATAGTTTCTGGGTTAGTTATTGTTCCACTTAAAAACCTATTACCATGAAGTTCATCGGTTTTAATCTCCATATCATAGGGTATACCATCCTTTTTGGCTTTTTCTATAAACCTGGTTACTTTTTTAACCTCTTTAATCTCATTCCTTGCGTAATTAAAAAGGGCTTTAACTTCATCACTTACGTTAATATTTGTTCCAAAACTAACTTGTTCCATATACTACCTCATTTTTTATATCTACCTTATATCCATATATATAAAACAAACAAAAGATGAAGTCAATAAGTTTATAAAAAAGTATTACAATATTTTTGAAAATTCAGGCATTTATAGCCTCCACTGGATTAAGTTTTGCGGCCTGATACGATGGTATGATACTAGCTAATATGCTGGTGATTAGCGAATAGAAGAATGCCAGAGTCGCATAATACGGACTAATCTTGAATTCAGGAACCCCGGAAGTTAAAAAAGTTTCGCCTGCCTGTTCAATAAGCCCCGCATACCACATAAGAAGAAGCTTAGCTCCTAAAAGACCTACAAAATAAGCTATAAGGCTAAGGACAGCAGCCTGCGTAACAAAAAGCGACATTATTGATAAGCTTTTTGCCCCCATTGACTTTAAAATACCTATTTCTCTTGATTTAGAAGCAATAAGCATGGAAAATACGCTGGTGATGCTTGATGCAGCAGAGGATATAATAAGAAAGTTAATAAACGTGATAATAAGCCTGAACCTGTTTATCTGATCCAATATCTGCCTATTTTCCTCCATCCAGCTATCTGCCTTTAGCCCGGTTATTTTATGCAATTCCTGCGCAATATTTTCTGCCTGATAAATATCTTCGACCTTTATGCCTATACCATTCACGTCATTGCCAAGTTCAAATATTTGCTGGCCTGTTTTTAAACTGACATAAGCCTGGAATTCATCCCGATTTCTTAAACCGGTAGAGATAATGCCTATGACTTTTAAATTTTTTGTTTCTCCTCTGGGGCCTGCTACAGTTACTCTGTCGCCTAATCCCACATTCAGTTTCTCTGCAAGTGTTATTCCTATTACTATATCGTTTATTCCAAGGTTTCTTATCCTTCCTTTTATAATATCTTCTTCAATATCAACTACTTCAAGTTCCATTTCCGGTATAATTCCACGGATTTGCGCGCCTCTTTCCTCTGCCCCCCTTATTATAAAGCCCTGTTGTTCTACGAACGGCGCCATAGCAATAATTTGCTCGACATCTTTGATCTGGTTCATCACTTCCCTGTATGTTTTAATGTTTCTTTTCCTGGTTAAAACCTGATCTTCAAGTAAAAGCGACCTGTCCACAAAAAGCGTATCAAGTGTGGATTTGTTTCTTTCAAATGTATCAACTTCCTTAGTTATCCTTATATGCGGCGCACTTTCCACTGATTTATCTATTAAATCACCGAAAAATGACAGGTTAATGGATGGAATCCAGATTATCAGCGTTACTCCGATACTCATTGCAGCAGTAATAATAATTGACTGCCGCAAGTTGGAAGTAATGTAGCGAGAGGCTATAAATAGTTCGTAGAATTTCATTTTTCTCGAAATTCCTCAACCTTAATTTTTGTATTGTCCTTAAGCTTTCCTGTTCCAATCCTCTTAAGGATAACATCTCCTTCGTCTAACCCTTTTTCAACGAGAACCCTGTTATTATCAAATTGCTTTGTTTTGATCTCTGTTTTTCTGGCAAAATAATTAACTTTTTTAAATACAAATGTTTTGTTATTTTCCTGCGTTACAAAATCAGACGGAATAATCATCACGTTTTTGTACTCTTCAAGTATTATGGTAGCGTCCAGCGTCATTCCCACCAGAATTTTTACATCCTTTACCTCTGGCCTTCTTATTCTTACAATAAAAGTGCCTGTGACAAAGTCAACCTCGCGGGCTATTCTAATTACTTTTTGCCTAAAAACCCTGTCAGGGTATGCGTCGAATATTACAAGCGCGTCTTGTCCCAGCTTTATTGAATCAAGTTCATTTTCTTCAACATCCACGCCCAGGAAAATAAATTCTGGCCCTACAAGCCGGAAAAGATTTTGCTGAGGTGAAACAATATCCCCTGTACTTACAAGTTTTTCAGTAATAATGCCGGAAATCGGAGCTCTAACTGTATAGTTATCAAATTGCTCCCTTGTAGTTGATAATTGTCCCTGAGCTGCCTCAATTTCATTTTGAGTCTGTATTATAGTTTCTTTAAGCTGCTCTCTGCGGAGCGTCCTTTCTTCAAGTGCTCTCTTGCTCACAGCACCTATTTCAAAAAGTTTTTTATATCGTTTTTCATCAGAAAGTGCATCCTGATATTCTATCCGGGTTCTTGCAAGTGTGGCACGGGCAACACTTACTCTAGCCTCGGCTGTTGATAGTTGCCCTAATATTTCGTCCTTATTAAGATAAGCCAGCTCCTGACCTTTTTCAACTTCTTGCTCAGTCTTTACAAGTATTTTTTCTATTGTTGCTGTTACTTCTGGCGTAACCTGTACATCTTCGGTTGTCGCAACTCTTCCTGTTACAGAAACGCCTTTTATCGCGTCCTGCTTGTGAATCTCAAGTGCAATGCAAGGTACGCCTCCCGTAAAAAACCAGATAGCAAGGGCTACAATAAATATAAAAATAACTACAGAAAATATTTTCTTTTTTAAATTCATATCTGTATTTTATTATAGAAATGATATAATTTATCTATGAGACCAAGTTTTCAAGAATATTTTATGGGGTTGGCAAAACAGGCTGCTATCAGGTCTAATTGCATAAGAGCACAAGTCGGGGCAATAATAGTTGACTCTAATAACAAAATAAAATCCACCGGGTACAATGGGACACCGACCGGCGTCACATCATGCCTTGAAAAGGGTACATGTTACAGACTTGACCACAATATTCCATCCGGAACTAAATATGAAACTTGTCAATCTATCCATGCCGAGATGAACGCAATTATACAAGCAGGCGAGAGTCTATGTAGGGATGGAGCCATTTATATATTTGGCCACAATCAAGTGTGTATATTGTGTAAAAGATTTATTATACAGGCTGGAATAACAAATATCTTTCTGCAAAAAGATGACACTTCACCTATTATTAGTTGTACTTTCGAGGATTTTATTCAAGAATTAAATGAATACTCTAAAGGTTAATCAACAAACCTAATATTAGTAACTTAGGTAAGTGACTTGATAATATTTTAACTATATACATTAAGATATCTTATAAAAAGAAATGTAAGAATTATTTAGAAGAGATCATCGGACCAAGGGAGAATAATTAGGCATGAGTAAAACTATGGTGGCAGATTTTGTCAGTAATTCATCGTTATACGTATACGAAAATGATGATTTATTGAAAGTTATTGAACATATGAAAAAGTTCAACATTGATAATATATCAGTGGTTAGTGAAGACTTTTTACTTGTAAGTCAACTGAAAAGGGAAAATGTTAAGGAGTACATCAAAAAGAACTTTTTTGTTTTTGGGAATATATTTGATTCCTTAAAAAACATAAAAGTTAAGGATATAATCAACAAAAGCACTATGCCGCTGGTATTTTATCCGGAAACCCAGGCGGAGCACGCTTTTTCGGTTATGAAGTACCTTAATAATAAATATGCTCCTGTGGTTAAAACACCACTGGATAAAAAAGTAATAGGTTTTATATGGCTTAATGATAAATATAAGCAAGCTAAAAAGGCATAAATAACCTGCACGGATTAATTACCTGGTTAATTGTGTATAGCTAGGCACACCGATATACTGTGAACATAGTATATAAAGGTAATAATCAATGAACAGGGTACAAGCAGCTGAAGAATTCCTAAAAAGCCTTGAAAATCCGCAGAAAATGATGGATATAATGTTTGACAGAGTAGATGTTCAGATGCTTTATGTAATAAATAATTATGCTGAATTAATCTCAAAAGTAAAAAACAAGACAACGCTTGCGGAAAAAGATATAGTTTCCTGCTCAATTATTATTGGATACCTTTTAAAAGGTTATTTAGACAGGTATGACATGGAGCAGCTTTATCAGGTTTAATAAAAATATTTATTTGTTATTGCAACAGTTGTTGTTGCAATTATTATTTTTAGCCAATATAGGGTGGGCTTCAGCCCACCAGATCTTTAACTCTCCTTAACAAAATTGCCCGGGTAATAGCCCTAATATATAATGCTGGTATGAAAAGACGTGTGAAAAAGATACTTTCCCTTCAGGAATACGCAAAAAAACGGCGGAAAGAACGTATCGAATTTATGGATTACGATGATTGCCTTATATGTGAATTCTACAGGAAAGATAATGAGGTTTGTCTTGGAAGTAACAATGTAATAAAATTGAAGCATATTTCATATTGCCCAATTACAAACAGGAAAATAGAGGTTAACCGTGACTGATTTTGAAGCATTAGTAACTGCTGGAGATAATTCAAAGCGGGAAAAGGAATATGAAAATGCAATACAAATCTATAAAAGAGCACTCTTTATAAACCCTCACAGTTATGAAGTCCTGGAAAAAGTAGCTGATGCATGTTTTTGCACGAGTGATTTTGAAAGGGCAATAATCTTTTATGAAAGCTCTCTCAGCAAAAAACCTGATTATGTACTGGCTTTGCTGGGTATTTCCAAATCCTATGAGCTTACTAAAAAGCTTGGTAAAGCTGTTGAATATATGGAAAAAGCTCACGAAGCAAGCAAATATGACATTGATATAGCCCAGAATCTCGCTATTCTTTATATAGCAACAAATGATTATGAAAAATCTCTCAACCTGATAGAAAAAATACTGCGTGATTACCCTGGCCTGGATAAAGGATATATGCTTCTTGCCATGAACTTTGAAAAAAAAGGGGACATTGAACAGGCTAAACATCACTACAAAATGGCTATTAACAGTAATTCTGAAAATTATGAAGCTCGTTTAGGTCTTGGAATTCTGCATTTAAACAGCAATGATTGTGAAAATGCTGAAATGGAATTTAAAAAAGTCCTGGATATAAATTTTGACAGTGTTAAAGCACATTATTACCTTGGATTAACCTATATTGAACAGGAAAAATATGAAAAAGCCATACCCGAACTCAAATATGTAATCACGTTTGAACCCGGAAACATTAACGCATACAGTAACCTGGGACTTGCATACGGTTTTCTTGGTTGGACAGAAGAAGCTTTAAATGAATTTAAATGCGCAGCAAGTCTTAATCCTGATAACCCCGAAATCAGGTATGCTCTAGGCTACATATATTACAAAAATAAAGATTATGAACTGGCTGAAGCTGAACTAAATAAAACTATACAGCTTAATCCATCTTATGCTCAGGCTTATTCTGTGCTGGGTTCGATTTATACTGCGACGGAAAAATTCAAGGAAGCAATTGAGTGTTTTGTAAAATCATTAGATATAAACAGTAATGATCCTATAAACTGGTACAACCTGGCTTCCATATACCAGACAATCGGGTTAAAAGATAAAGCAATTGAAGCTTATGAAAAAGCTATTGACCTGAATTCAGAGTTGATTGATGCTTGTTATGCTGTTGGAATAATACTTTTAGGAAAGAATGAACTTGAAAAAGCTCGGAATTATTTTGAATTAGCCCTGAATAATAATGATAAATTTGCTGAAGCACATTATGGGTTAGGGATTTATTATTCAAAATTGGGGCAAATTGAGGACGCAATAGAGTTTTTCAATAAGGCAACTTCATATAATAAGAACCTGCCTGATGCTTATTATCAAAAGGGCCTTATTAACAGAGAACTAGGTAATCTTGACGAAGCAATAAATAATATTAAGGTGGCAGCAACGCTTGAACCTGAAAATGCTGTTTTCCTGAATGAAATCGGACTTATGTACCAGGCAGAAGGAAACCTGGAAAACGCAGTGAGTTTCTACAGAAAGGCCGGCACAATTGACTTCTACAACCCTGAATATAAACATAATCTTGGTCTTGCTTTATTTGAAATGAAGCGATACCAGGAAGCTGTTGTGGAGCTTAGAAGGGTTATCCGGTTTGAGCCGGACAATGCGGATATTTATTATAACCTGGCCCAGATTTTTGAAATAATGGATGATTTCAAAGAAGCCAAGGAATCATACGAAACTTTTTTAAGGCTAAAAGGCCGTGAATACAAAAATGCCCAGCAAATCAAGGACAAAATAAAGCACCTTGAAGACTCCTCAAAAATATCAAAAGCAAGAGCAATAAGCGAAGCTAAAAACCCAACCAAAAACAAGCAGGTTATGGACGATATCAGGAAGTTATTTAAGAAGTAATCTAGGCGTACAGTTTATTTATGTGCTGCGCCAGTGCCGTAGGTGTCGCCAGAGAAGTTGCATCTATTTCACTAATAACACCCTTTTTCCCACAAGGATTGTATACAACTTTTCCATTCTTTTTTACCTTAAATACCAATGACGGATTTGTGACTTCTTTACCACTGTATGCAGCACTCATACTGTCAGAAAAAGTTAAAACAGTATTTAAATCAAGATGAGTCCCTTTTTTAACCAGGGATTCCTGTTTCCACATTATTCCCTTCTCATGTAATTTATCTATAGAAAATAATTTGGCACTTAAATATTCTTTTTCTTTACCTGGTTGTGTTCCATCTATATATTGTTTCAGTCTTTCATAATCAACATCTGTTGCTTCTACATCTTTAATATTAGCGCCTTCTTTTATGCAAGAACCAGCAAACTGTTCGATTATTTCATGGCCGGTTATTTTTGATATTGGTATATCCATTTTCCCATCTTCTGTTCTGTCAAAGCCGATAACTGTACCGTTTTTCAGAACCGGAGTTGTTTTATAATTACCTTTAGCATAAATATAAGTTGTGCCCGGGAAGTTAAATTCCGGTCTTTGACGCTTTTGTGTTTCAGATCCAACACTTATTATTCCCTTGGCAAATGGTTCAGAGTCCACAAACTCTAAAGAATCCTTGGTATATATATTATGCTGTGCAATAAATATATTCTTAGTTTTCGCAACATTTTCTAATTTTTGAATTATTGATTTTAAAGCCGGTTTAACTTTTTCTCCAAACACATCTATGACCGTTTTTCTATTCTTAACTATATTATCCGGCGTTAGTTCCTCACCAGGTAAATTATTATCCTTAAGGTATTTATCATATTTTCTTTTAAGCTTATCAAATCTTATTTCCTCAGCAAGCGACATATTAACATATTTAATATCTTTATTCTCAGGGCTTTCCAACTCATTAAACGTTTGTAATAGAGTATTATCAACAAGCTTTTCATTTCCTGAGTTGCAAGGAATGGAAAACCTTCTTATTACATGATTAACCCTTAAATTACTTGTTAACGTGGTTTCTGTATCTTCACCATGTGTTATATCAGGACAAAAATCCCCGTTCACATCAATATCTTTACAATCATAATCATCAACAATCGCTATAGATAGAGGTAATGAAGGTCTTACCGCTGAAATCATACTTAACTTCCCTTATGTCATGCTAAATATATAAAACACGTAAAAATTAAATTTAACTCTCAAAAATTCATTGTTTTGATGGTTTTGTAAATTTGCAGAAAACAGGCATAATAATAAATATGAAAAAAATAATTTCAATATTCTATTTGTTTTTAATCTTGATCTTTTCCAGTGCGTATGTCTTCCCTGACAAGCTGCCTGACTGGAAAAATGCAAGTGTTTATTCGCCTGAAAAACTTAAATTCCAGAAAACAACCCTGGATGAATTCAAAAAGTTATGCCCTGAGGTTAAATCATTTGATGCAGAAAAAAATGTATCAATAATCACCACACAACCTTATAACCTGAACGATTTTAATGAAATAAACGTAGGTTTCAGGAACAAAACCCTGGACTGGATTGAATTTGTTCTGAGCAAACAAATTAATGTGAATGAATTTATAACTATATACGGTTTCCCCAAATACATCGATACAAAATACAGCACTACACTGGATTATTATAATTATGATAATTACAGCGTTGCCGTAGATAAAAAAAGCACGAATGCACGCAGTATTTCTTTTTTCACCACACAACAATCTGTAATTAATAAAACCCTTAGAAATAAAATCCTGGATACGCCTACACAAAAGTTTTTCGAAACATTTCCAAAACTTAAACCCGGCTTAACGGTTGAAAGTGAGTTTACCCAGAGTTATCCTGACCTGCTCCCGTATATGGAAGGAGAATTTGACGTTAATTCCACATATACCATGGTTGAAGAACTTGAAGGAGCCAGTCAATTCTACCAGCAGGCTGTGTTACGTTTTGAGAATGGAATTTTAACATGGATAAGTCTTGTGCCCACTGATGCGGAATCCTCAAATATCCTGAAAACAATTAAAGAACCTCATGAAATTGAAAAAATTGATGACAAATATGATTTTTATATTTATGAAAATTTTGTTTTAACAGTAAATAAAAAACATAAAAAGGTAAGTAACATCGGACTTATTAACTTTGATAAAAGATTTTAAAAGTTACTCAATAAAAACAAAAACTGACCGATAAAATATTTATGCGGATATTTATTTTAAGTTTCGTCGTTTTTCTATTTGCAAGTTCTTTTGCTTCAGGTAAAAGTTTACAGGAAGGCCTCGCTTTATATCGAGTAGGGCATTATTCTAAAGCCGAAACAGTTTTCAGGGAAATAATTACAAAAGACCCCAGGGATTATACAGCTCAGTATATGCTGGCTGTCACGCTTGTGAACATGCAAAATTATAATGAAGCCAAGCAGTTATATAGAAATGTAATGAACAACTCTCATAATGACAGGTTAATTAGCCTATCATCCACAGGATTAAGAAACCTGGGCGAATCAACAGGTACTAATAAATATCCTAAGGAAGTAAACAAGGCAATTTTAAACGTAAATATGGCAGGAGGATCAATTATTGTTAATGATGTACTGCTAAATGATACATATAAAACAAAATTTGTTCTTGATACTGGTGCATCATATACTACAATTTCAAGAAATATTGCGGCGAGGCTCAATATTTCCACACAAAATGCAAAAACTATGAAAATAATGACCGGCAGCGGATATATAAATGCACCTCTTGTCAGAATCCCCAGTATAGAAGTTAATGGGTTATACGTAAAAAACGTTGAAGCAATAGTAATGGATCTTCCTGTTCACACATCAGGGACAGATATGGGATTAGCTGGACTTTTGGGTTTAAGTTTCCTTGAAAAATTTAAAGTTACTGTTGATAGGGCAAATTATAAGGTAATACTTGAAAAAAATTAATAGTTTCCTATAATAAAAGGTATGTCTGGTGAATTATTTATCTGTTATATAGATCCCGGCACAGGAAGTTTTGTTGCTCAAGTAGCCGCTGCAGCCGCTATAGGAATTATTATTTCAATAAAAAGCTTTTGGCTAAATATAAAGCTTTTCTTTACGAGTTTATTTTCTAAGAAACAAGCTTCAGAAGACGAAAATAGCGAAAATAGTGAAGATAGTGGACTCAATTAATTCAAACTTACAAGCTTCTTCTTTTCGTGACCCTTCAGGTTTTTTATACTGGCAGGATGGGGAATTATACAGGTTTGTTGACGATTCTTATAAAGAGAATTTTGAACATTTACTGGATTCAGGCTTGTGGGAGCAATTATTAAAGCAAAACCTTGTGGTAAATCATAAGGAAATAGATAAATATAAAATTTACAAGCCCGATATGCTCCCTTTTGTTTCGTATCCTTATGAATGGAGCTTTTCAGCATTAAAGAATGCTGCTCTTTTAACATTAAAAATACAAAAAATCTCACTCAAATATAATATGACTCTTAAGGACGCAAGTGCTTACAATGTTCAGTTTATTGGCTCAAAACCGATTTTTATAGATATTTTGTCATTGGAAAAATATGTGGAAGGAACACCATGGATTGCGTATAAGCAGTTTTGCCAGCATTTTCTGGCTCCGCTTTTATTAATGAGCCTCAAAGAATATAAACTGCAATCTCTTCTTTTGAGCAACATAGATGGAATTCCGCTGGATACAACCTCAAATTTACTCCCCAAAACAACTCTATTGAACTTTTCTATACTTACTCACATCCACTTTAACGCTTTTATGCAAAAATCCATGCAGGCCATGCAGGATAAACCACTAAAAAACAATAATAATCTTAAATTATCAAAAAACTCATTGGCTAACCTTCTGACAGACCTTGAAAACATTATAAAAAGCCTGAAACTTAAGGATAATAAGACAGTATGGGCTGATTATTACAATATAAAAAACTATGACGAAGATTCTTTTGAATATAAAAAACAGCTTATAAGGGAATATTTGGGTTTAACACAATCAGAAACAGTTGTGGATCTTGGTGCAAATACAGGTATATTCAGTAAAATTGCAAATGAAGCAGGTAAATACGTGATTTCCTGTGATATGGATTATCTTGCGGTAGAAAATAACTATCTGCAATTAAAAAAAGAAAAAAATAGAAAAATACTGCCTTTGATTATTGATCTATGCGCTCCAAGTCCCTGCATCGGCTGGTCTTGTAAAGAAAGGATGTCTTTTTTTGAAAGAACAGGTAATGATAAAACAGTACTTGCGCTGGCATTAATACATCATTTGAGGATTTCCAACAACGTACCTGTTAGAAAACTCGCTGAATTTTTTGCCGGAATATGCCGGGAATTAGTAATTGAATTTGTTCCAAAAGAAGACTCCATGGTGCAGAAACTGCTTTCTACAAGGGAAGATATTTTTAACGATTATTCTAAAGAAATTTTTGAACAGGAGTTTTCAAATTATTTCACTATTGTTAAGTCATCCCAAATAGAAAATTCATTACGCTTTTTATATTTAATGGAAAGGAAATAGGCAGTGAATAAGTTTAAACATTTAATTCATGTTGTTTTATTTAGTATATATCCGGTAATTTTCCTGTTTACACGTAATGTTGTCGAAGTTAATTTCCTTCATGTTTTATTACCGCTCTTTATTGTTTTATTATTGGCGTTAGCCATATTTTTTATTTCCGACAGGCTTATTAAAAACCCAATAAAATCATCCTTTATAACATCTTTATTAATGATATTTATTTTGAATGGAAATTTAATATACCAACTAACAAAGCTGCATATCCTGGCATTTTCCATCACTTCAATAGTCATAATCGGGCTGCTTTGTGTATTCATAATAAAAAAGAAGTATGACGGGAATAAATTAGTTAATATATTGAATTACTTTTCATCAGTTTTAATTATACTGTGCCTGATTTCCGTTCCTGCTGATATGTATAAAAACTTGTTCAAGAAAACCAGCATAAAATCATCCAACGTAATTCAAAATAACCACCCTGATATTTATTATATAGTTCTCGACGGATACGCTAATAATAAGGCTTTAAAAGAATATTACAATTATGACAATTCGGAATTCCTTACATGGCTTGAAAATAAAGGGTTTTTTGTGGCTGAAAACTCAACATCTAATTATATGTGTACAACTTATTCAATTACTTCTTCACTAAATATGCGCTATATTAACGATGATTTGCAAAACACTCACAACATGAACACCAATGCTTTTAAGTTGGTACAATTAAGGCGCGAAAACGAAGTTGTAAAATTTTTAAAGTCCAAGGGATACAGATTTCTATTTCTTGATGTAGTTAAAAATGATATGCTAAGTGACCTTAAAAGTATTGCTGATATTGAATACACGAATAATGAATTTAATTTTTTGTTAACCAGCCTTAATTATTTAATCTATAAGAATTCTATAATCGGGCTTTTGGACTTAAACGGGAATTTTATAGAAGAAAAATTTATAAATATATATTTTTATAATTCTTATAAGAATTCCTTAATCAAGCGGCTGGAGTTTTTATCCCATCCTGAAAAAATTGCCCGGGAACCTAAATTTATTTATGCACATTTTTTAACCCCTCATCCACCGTACTTATTTAATCGAACAGGTAAAGAACAACCGGAACATATTGTAGAGCCTTCCGAATACGCAACAGAATGGCTCAAAAAGGATTTGTACGTTGATTATTTAATGTTTACAAATGAAAAAATAAAAGAATTAATAACCAGTATCATTAAAAATTCAAAAAAACCCCCAATAATTATTATTCAATCTGATCATGGCTCACACTATCATTTCCAAAAAACTCTGTTAGAACTAAAAGAACAGAGTATTGATCTCCAAAAAAACCAGGAAAAATATTCAGATATGTTTTTATCTGATGAAGATCTTATTATAAATTCTTTTGGCATACTTAATGCGTATTATTTCCCCGGCGAAAAAAATACACGGGGGCTATACGAAACAATTACACCTGTAAATTCTTTCAAGGTATTATTTAATAATTATTTTAATACCGGGCTTGAATTATATGAAGACAAGAATTACTTTGGATTTTATGAATGCACTTTTGGCCTACCGGATGTAACCGATAAACTTAAAAATAATTAGTTATTAAGACAATAATTGTTATGACATATGATTTCTATCCTATAAAAACTAATGATGACACAATAAGCCTCTACAATTTTGGTGTGGGTGACGTGTATCACAGCAAAGTCGGGGCTTATACTGAAGCATTGCATAAATACGTTATACCATCCGGTTTAATTGAGTTTGTTAAAGAAAACAATACAGTCAGAATTTTAGATGTATGTTATGGACTTGGTTATAATTCCAGAACTGCAGTTAATGAAATTTTAAAAATTAATCCTGAAATTAAAATTCATGTTACTGCATTGGAAATTGATCCTGTAGTTTTAGCATTTTCTGCAATTGTTGGATGTGAATGTTTTGAAAAGCAGATAAATGATTTATTTTTTGATGCAATTAATGAGCACGTAAATGTTCAGGAAATTATTAATAGTTATATTGAGAAAACAAGTCAAATCTTGCCCCAAATTCGAAAGTTAATTCCAAAGGAGTATGATTTGATCCCCCAGGAAGAAATAAACGCGAAATTACATAATATATATTATCGGTCTATATCGACTAGAATTAGTATTGACTTTTTTATAAGTGATGCCAGGGTTTCCTTAAAAAATATCAATGAATCCTTTGATTTTGTATTCTTTGATCCGTTTACACCGGCGAAAGTTCCAAATTTATGGACAGTAGAAATTTTTAAACTTTTATATAATTTGCTGGATGAAAATGGAAACCTTACAACTTACAGTAATTCTTCACCAGTAAGAGCCGGAATAATAGAAGCAGGGTTTTATATCGGGCAAACTACTCCGGTTGGAAAAAAATCCACTGGAACAATCGCATATAAAAAGCCTGAACTCGTAAAAAATCAGCTTTCAGAAAAAGAATCAGGAATTTTAAAAACTACAGCCGGGATTCCATACCGAGATGAAAACTTTTCTTCTTCTATTGAAGAGATTTTAGAACGTCGGGAAATTGAGAAGCAAAAATCAGGAAGGATGAGTTCGAGCAGGTTTTTAAAGAACTTTTAATCCATGTCTTCATCTTCTTCATCATCAGAATCTTCAACCACCGAGCAACCGCATTCATCTTCATTTGGTTCAACATTGTAGTCCTGATTAAAACCAAATTCGCGGTTTTGGTTTTGCTTTGATGGCTCAAGGTTTTTAGGCTCATTTTGTGCCTTAAAGCTAACTCTATTCGACTGATAAGGCATCATTTTTGGATACAATAAAATTGGACTAAACATATCATCCTCTTTATCAACTTACTATATTTATAAAACCCGTGAAAAGATAATTTAATAGTAGAATTGTTTTAAGTTTTTACATTTATTATAATATTTTGCATAACAGGAATTTCAAAGGAATAAAGCCATAAAAGCACCTTATCTCAAAAAAGGGTTCACTCTCGCTGAAGTACTTATAACGCTTGCAATCATAGGTGTAATTGCAGCACTTACTATTCCTGCTCTTTTAAAAAACGCTGAAAATGCACAATCTAGAGCTAGAGCAAAAGAAACATATTCTATTTTTTCCAGGGCACTTACAAATATGATTGCTGATGATAATCTGCCAAACCTGGTAACTGGAACAGATACTGACTTAAGAAATAAATTTTGTGAGTACATAAAATGCATAAAAACTGATCAAATGATTAATTTGTTCAATTCATACTATAACTGGTATGAAAATACCGGTGCAGGGATTGATTATACTGCCCAACCTGCAGCAAACTTTCCTGCTGCACAGCTAAATAATGGTATGGTTGTATTATTTGATATTGATGGTTCTTACAATGCTCATACATATGGATATATTTATGTGGATACAACCGGTAAAAATAAACCTAATATGTTTGGTAAGGACTATTTGCTTTTCTGGATAATAAAACAAAACAATAACTATATGTTAATGCCTGGAGGAGGCGATAACGACCCCTGGACATGCGTGGCTGGTTCGGGAAATTTTAACACTAGCAGCGGGTGTACTGTATATTATATGGATGGCAGGGAGTTACCCTAATAGAATTAATTGCGCTAACAACTATTGCAATAACAATTAATTTAATGTGGTTAATTAGTTGTTAAAATAATAATTGTTTAAACAATCTTTTTATATAAATATTTGTAAATTTAAAATTAAAAATTTCCAAATTATGTGAATTTTTTTACTTTTCTATTTTTTAATTAATTGTGGCTTACTAATTAAAATTTTGGGAACAGGAAGCAAGGTAAATGACAGGAATACAAAATAATATTGCACAACCTGTATTGAATTGGCAGTATTACCCGGTTACGGCAAATAACCAGGCTTTTCAGCAGGCTTCTACTATCCCGTACAACCAGCAATACACGCCGTGGAATTCGGGAATGAACGCTGTAATGCGGGCGCAAACCCTTCCTATTGTTCTAAAAGGGTCAGGATATACGGAATTAGCACCATTTAAATTACCGATTTTAAACACAGAGGGACGGTTTTTCAAACTTGATAATGGCCAGGATGTAGTAATTATCCCGAAAAAAGGGCCTACAACCATAAAAACCTATGTAAAAACAGGTTCTTTTAACGAAGAGAAAAATAGAGGAATAAGCCACTACATTGAACACAACCTTTTTAACGGCTCAGAAGGGCTTGCCCCCAATGAATTCGTTGAGAAAGTAACAGGAATGGGCGGTCTTTACAATGCAAGCACAGACACCGCAGATACTGACTATTTTATAAAATCGCCTTTACACAAGGAAGGGGATTTTGAGGAATACCTCAAAATGCACGCTAATATGCTGATGTACCCATCCTTTACCGATAAAATGCTTGAAAAGGAAAAAGGGCCGGTTATTTCCGAAATCCAGATGTACCAGGATGACCCCTATGACAAAGCATATAATGCACTTATAAAAAATCTCTTCCAGATAAAAACTGATTATCAGGGGCTTATTGCAGGTTCGACAAAAATAATCCAAAATCTTAAAAGAGAGGATGTTGTGGATTATTTCAACAAAAATTATAGGCCGGATAATATGCTCACAGTAATCGTCGGGGATGTTGACCCGAATAAAACAATAAACCTTGCAAGCAGCTTGTTTAACAGAAAAAAATCCCCTCAAACTAAAGAACCTGTTTACAATGAACCATTGAATTTAACTCCAAAAACAGTGCGTGAAGATATTAAAAGCCCGCATATAAATGCTGAAGTAGCTGCATTAGGGTTTGCCGGGCCTAAAAATAATGACATTAAAGACACAGTAGCAACCATGGGGTTAATGAGCGCATTAATCGGACATGAAAATTCCAGGCTTGTACAAGCGTTAAAACCGTTTAATTCACAACCTAGCGCCGATTTAGCAATTTTAAGTTCAGACGTTAATGCTCCACAGTTAATACAGTTAGCTGCAAACTTCACATCGGGCCAGGAGGAGCAGGGGCTCAAAGCTATTTATTCAGTCCTACACAGGATGGCATACGAGCCGATTAGCCAGCAGGAAATGTTTATAATTAAAAACAAAATGAAAGATAACCTTGCTTCAGTCAGCGAGAGCTCCATGGGCATAGCAGATGTTGTTGGAAAAGCTGTAACCAACCACGGAAATATGGGGTATTATACCGACTGGGAAAACCACGTAGACAACCTTACTCCACAGGATATACAAAATGCGGCCAGAAAATACTTAGACCTGAACAGGGCATCAATAGTGATGCTGCACTCACAAAATACAAAGAATGTGAGTTTTGGTAATAATTCCAATAACTCTGACAAGTTTAAATTTACTAATGTAAAAGAATATAATTTGCCTAATAATTTGCGACTTGTTATGAATGATGACCCAACTGCCACCAAGGCAAGCGCAAACCTGGAAGTAAAAGCCGGTAGCATTAAAACATTAAAGCCCGGCGTATCTGATATTCTTGCTGTGATGCTTGGAAAAGGCACAAAAAACTATACAGAAGAACAATTACACCAAATTATAGACACGTATAATTTAGGCATCGTACCAAATGCAACCGGCCGCTCACTTAATATCAGTGCAGCTTGCCCGAAAGAATCACTTCCTCTTGCGTTAAACGTAATGAAAGAAATACTTTATAATCCTGATTTGTCGCAGGAAAAATTCAACAAAGCCAAGGAAGAAATAAAACTGCAGTATTCCAGCGTACCGAAGGATCCGGGCGATAGAGCAATGGAAGCTCTTTATCCTGATTATTTATGGGGTATGACACCAAGAAAGATACTGGAAGATATAGATAAAGTAACACTACAAGATGTTCAGGCATTACATTATCAGCTTATGACAGATTCCCAGGGTGTAGCTGCTATTGATGGAGCAATAAGCGCTACTCCAGGACTTGGACATAGGTTATTTTACGAATTGCAATCAGGTATAGGCTTTAATAAACCTTGTTGTAACACTCCAATCCCACAATCAAAGCCGCTGGAGAAAAACATTATTATTGCAGAGGCAGAAAAACGCGAACAGGCTGATATAGAGCAGGTATTCAAGATTAAGGAAAGTGGAAATATTAAAGATCATGCTGCTTTAATGCTTTTAAACGAAGTTTTGGGAGGAAATAGCGCATCCAGGCTATTTACAGACCTTCGTGAAGCACAAAAGCTGGCTTACAGAGTTAAATCATCATATAATACCGACGGAAAGTATGGTAATATTGCATTTTCAATAAAAACAACAACTGAAAATGACCTTACAGGGGCATGTCACGATAACCTTAAAAAGTCGCTGGACGGATTCAAAAAGCATATTGACCAGCTTGTAACCACTCCTGTTACGCCAAAAGAACTTGAAATCGCAAAACTTGAAGTAAAAACAGATATAAGTAACGCTATGGAGTTTTCAAGTGCAAGGTCAAACAGGCTAACAAGCGGTTATGATACCTTATATCAGGCGGGATACAATAATGCCCTTGTTGATGTATTAGAACAGATTACTCCACAAGATATACAAAACGCTGCAAAAACGTATTTAAACCAGCCATCAGCTACTTCAATTATTGCCAGCCCGGATACTATAAAAAATATGCAACCATATCTGGAATCTCTGGGTGGGAGTGTGGTATATTATTAAAAACTTAGTATAGAATGTGAGATAAAATGCGTTTATCCAAAAAACATGAGCTCCCGGGAGTCCTGATTGTAGTGGAAGGTGTTGATGGTTCCGGCAAAAGTACCCAGCTTTCACTTTTAAAAGACTGGCTGGTTTCAACAGTTGAAGATGTTATATTTACCGAATGGAATTCCTCAAGAATAATCTCTGATACTACTAAAAAAGGTAAAAAGAAAAATCTTTTAACTCCCAGAACGTTTTCCCTGCTCCATGCAGTAGATTTTGCGGATCGACTTGAGCAGATAATAGTACCTGCTCTTAAAGCCGGATTTATAGTGTTGGCTGACAGGTATGTTTATACCGCATTTGCCCGGGATGTGGCCAGAGGTGTTGACCCTGACTGGGTAAGGAATATGTATGGGTTTGCAATCCATCCTGATCTGGCTTTTTATTTCCACGTTCCTGTGGAAGTATCACTGGCAAGAATATGCTCAAACAGGGCTCCTAAATTTTATGAAGCTGGCATGGACTTGAATTTAAGCAAAGACCCATACGAAAGCTACAAAATTTTCCAGAGCAGGGTTATAAATGAATATGACAATATGGCTGATGAATACGGCCTGGTTAAACTTGACGGAAAAGATACCATTCATAACCAGCAGTTAATAATGAGAGATATTGTCAAAAAAGTATTAACAGAAAAATGTATTAGAGTTTAAGATTTATGAAAAGAGAACTAAGAAATCAATCAGAAAAAGGGTATCCCGGTCTTTTAATATCAATAGAAGGCACAGATGGAGCAGGAAGAACGACACAAATCGAAAGATTGCGCTCTTGGCTTGCAATTGAAGGTTATGGAGTTGTTATCAGCGAATGGAAAACATCCAGCCTGATCGCAAACGCAATTGACCTGGCAAAAGAAAGAAACCTGCTGCATGCATACACTTTTAGTCTTTTATATGCCTCGGACTTTGCAGACAGGCTTGAACATGTCATCCTCCCGGCATTAAAAGCAGGATTGATAGTTTTAACGGATAGATACACATATACAGCTTATGCGCGTGATGTTGTAAGGGGCGTTAGTCCCGAGTGGATAAGAAGGCTGTATGATTTTGCGCCGGAGCCTGATCTTGTATTCTACCTGAATATGCCTGTTGAGATTCTACTTAAGAGGATTATTGCCTCAAGCGGACTTGATTATTATGAATCAGGACGTGATATTGGGCTGAGTACTGATTTTTATGAAAGCTTTAAAATTTACCAGAGAAAAATTATTTCCGAATATTCCAAGATGGAAAAAGAGTATAATTTTGAAACAATTGATGGAACATTAAGTATAGAAGCTGTACAAACCAAAATGCGCAAGGCAATCAAGGAGTTTATGGATTCCGGCGTTATTAGGTAAATTTTGTTTTTAAAGGTTCTTTTGTTGCACAAAGAGAAGGTTCACATAAAACTAAAGAACAAATTCAAGTTTGTGAAGAAATGGAATTACGAAAAATGGGGATAAGTGCTGGTATTGGTTATGATGAAATAGAAATCAAAAAAACTGGTTCTAAAGAAAATGATATAAAATTAGCAGCGTATTTTATTAATCAAAGACTTCCATTTAATTATTCCCCTTATGAAAAGGATTAATGAACTATATTTCCTGTATAATTATGTGTTATTAGGTAAATTAACTAGTACAATTTATTTTTAAATAACAGATAATAGTATTTGTATACAAAAGGAGTGGTTATTATGGATGCACAAAACTATCAGGAAATGCAGAATAATCTTATAGAAAAAGCAGAACAGTTTAAAAAGAAAGCGTGCGAAATGGAAGAACAGGTTAGCGCTAACATTAATGATTTAATGGTTAACACAGCTGACAGGCTCGACCAGGCTGCTGATAAAATGAAATCCACAGCAGAATTCTTTAGAAACAAAAATGTAAATACAATTAAAGAAGATGTATCAGTGATGGTTAGAAATAACCCTGGCAAAAGTCTTCTTGGCGCTATCGCTATAGGCTTTCTTGTAGGGAAAATATTGTTTAGATAATATTTTTCTTCTTAGCTGCACCTTGAAAACCCGCAGCTTGAGCACATAGCACACCCTTCTTTAAATTCAAGCATTGCCCCGCATTCAGGACACTCGGGGCATAAACCTGTGTCCAGTTTGCATGTGCCATTTTCTTCAGAGTTTGTGCCGAGATTTCTTTCAAGAACTTTTGCAATTGCATCTGAACAGGATAAAATCACTCCGCCTTTGCCGAACGATGGAGCTGGACATCTGATACCTTTTAACTGTTCTATTATTGATTCAACATCAACGCCTGCTCTTAAGGCCAAGGAAATCATTCTACCTGTAGCTTCAGCCTGGCTGGTAGCGCATCCCCCTGATTTGCCTATCCTTGCAAATACCTCACAAAGTCCTGCTTCGTCGCTATTTATTGTTACGTAAATAGGTCCGCAGCCTGTCAGACTTTTATCTGTTATTCCTTTTGTAAGTGAAGGTCGTTCTCTTGGTGTTAATACTTTTTTGTCTGATTCTGAGTGACATTTAGTTTCATTCTCATCGGTTTTCTTTTCATCTTTTTTATCTGATTTTAGTTGCATTGCCTGGTTAAAGCGGCTGTTATTGCGGTAAACAGTAATGCCTTTTAAGTCAGATTCATACGCAAGCAGGTAAGTTTTCGCTATATCCTCCCTTGTAGCGTCTTCTTCAAAATTAACAGTCTTGGAAACAGCATTGTCAGTGTGTAATTGGAATGCAGCCTGCATTTTTACGTGCCACTCAGGTGATATTTCGTGCGCTGTCACAAATACCCGTCGTATATCTTCGGGGACTTCATTTATACCGTGAACTGTACCGCTATTTTGAGAAATTTTAGCCAGTAATTCCTGTGAATAAAACTCTCTTTCTTTTGCAACATATTCAAATATAGGATTTACTTCAAAAAGGGTGGCTCCATCCATTATATGTCTCGAGAAAACAAGAGCAAACAAGGGTTCAATTCCGCAGGAAGAGCCTGCTATCATACTTATAGTGCCGGTTGGAGCAATACATGTAGTTGTAGCATTTCTTATGCCGTACTCTTTAATCTGTTCATCAAGGTATTTCCACGCATCATCAGATATTTTCCCGCCGGATTTGCCTCTATATTTTTCATAAAGGAAATTACCGTTTTCATAAACGCTACCTTCAAAATTCGGGAATTTGCCTCTTTGTTTTGAAAGTTCTAAAGATTCTAATTTGGAATTATAATCGATAACTTCTATCACTTGATTAGCAAGGTTTGTGCCTTCTTCTGAATTATAAGGCACGTTCAGTATCATTAGTAAATCAGCCCATCCCATAAGGCCAAGCCCTACTTTCCTGTTTCCGTTCACCATATCCCTGATTTTAGGTAAGGGGTAATGGTTAGCTTCAATCACATTATCAAGGAAATGAGTTGCAAGTCTGGTAACTTTTTCCAGCTTTTCCCAGTCAACTTCAGGCTTATTATCAACATATTTAACCATTTTTGCAAGGTTGATTGAGCCCAGATTGCAGGCTTCATAAGGCAACAGCGGTACTTCTCCGCAGGGGTTAGTTGATTCTATTTCACCAAGCTTTGGTGTAGGGTTGTATTTGTTTACTTTATCGAGGAATACGATTCCTGGCTCCCCGTTTCTCCACGCGTGGTCAACAATCAGGTTGAACACTTCTCTTGCTTTAAGCTTTTTAATGGATTTTTTGGAGTTTGGATGGATTAGATCGTACTCTTCATTGCTTTTTACAGCTTCCATAAATTTATCTGTAATGCCAACCGAGAGGTTGAAGTTTGTGAGCTTGTTACCTTCGAACTTGGCGTTGATAAAGTCGAGTATATCAGGGTGATCCACCCTTAAAATTGCCATATTCGCACCGCGGCGTGTTCCGCCTTGTTTTACGGCTTCTGTTGCTGCGTTAAATACTTCAATAAAGGAAACAGGGCCCGAGGAAACACCCATTGTTGATTTAACTATGTCATTTTTAGGACGTAATCTTGAGAAAGAGAAACCTGTCCCGCCGCCACTTTTGTGAATCATTGCTGTATTTTTGATTGTTTCAAATATTTGTTCAAGGGAGTCTTCTACCGGCAGCACAAAGCATGCTGATAACTGCCCTAACTCCCTGCCGGCGTTCATTAAGGTAGGACTGTTTGGCATAAAGCACAATTTCGCCATTATTTCATAAAATTCTTCAGTAGTTTTGTCGACTTCAGCATCATTTTTGCCGAAGTTTTTATCAGCCTGCGCAATAGTTTCAGCAACTCTCCAAAACATCGTTTCCGGCGTTTCTATAGGATTTCCTTCTTTATCTCTTTTTAAATATCTTTTGCTCAGTACTGTATGAGCGTTCTCACTGAGTTTTACAGTTTCTAAAGTTTTTGACGTATTTGATGTCACAGACTTGCCTCCCCTAATTTAGTAGCTATGCATATTATATTACAAATTGAGATGGAAGTTTAAATGCTTAACAATTATTTATAGTTGTCACATCGGTTAACTACTCAGCACCAACCCTATCCCAAATTGTCATTCTGAGGAGGGTGAACAAATAATCAGGAATGAAAATAAAATAATTAGTTTTCGCCCGACGTGAGAATCTATCTAAGTGGGTCACTCACGCTGCGCTCAGTGCAGGCTCCGACCCACAGTTTATATCCAAGTTGGACAGATTACCACGTCGGGTATTAATAAACAATAGAAGTAAGGCACTTGCTTAAGGCGCCTTACCTAATTTCCATTTCTTGCTTATTATTTAGTTTTTATTTCACCACAAAACATCGGGTATCGCCCGGAGTTATTGTTATTTGTTTAAGTTAGTTGACCCCGGGCTTTATCCTTTGCCTTGAGGTCAGGAATAATAGCTATTCACCTGTTTAAGAAAACCAAAAGTGAGGTAAGTCCCACCGACCCCAAAATCCAACTCTCTTTGATATAATGATATCATATCGTGGATATGTTTTCAAGTGTTTTTAAGTAAATTTTCCTTACTTTAAGTAAAATTTTATTTTTATTTACATAAATTAACATTAACTTTTGTAACTGTTCAAAAAGAGATTATCCTGGTGTATAATGTTTTTATATGAATAAGGAGTATTATTGTAAAAAATTAAATACTTAAAGGTGTAAAATGGATTTATTGCCTATTAAACCAGCATCAACCAATAAAGTAGATTCCGCCATAAACCTTGCAAATGATGGTGGTTCTAAATCGAATACCGGGTATTTTAGCAATAGAGGCCAGGGAGAAGAAAAACCGCCGGAAAAACTCGATGAAGTGACATTTAGTCACGCTGCACACCCGGAAGCTGAAAGCATTGATGAAGAGAAGAAGTTAATGCAAACAATACAAAGTTATTTTAATAAAGCGAAAGATTTCATTTTAAAATTGTTTGGAATTAAGAAGAAAAAGATTTATAACATTTACGAAAAACTTTGAATTTTAAGTAAAAATTATTATGATCTTTTACTATGTGTAAGCATAAAAATATTACTCCGTTTTCTGCGGGAAATTTTTGTCCGGATTGCGGTAAAAAAATAGAAATTTCATGGCTTATTTTGAGATGTTCATGCTGCCAATCTAAAAGGCAAGCAGGCGTGGTTTTTAATTCAGTGGTTCCAAGAAGTAAATACTGCATAAAATGCGGAACCTCAGAGTGTTATACCGAAAAAAAAGAGCAAATTGAGTTTTACGATTTTGAATATGCCGTGATTTCTAAAAAAGAAGCTGATAATAACTTATGTAATAAGGAAATCCTTCAGATTTGGGTGGAACAAGAGCGTAATTCCAACTATCAATTCAATAATTTAAAGCTGTTGCCGAAATTTTAATTTAAATTACTTAATTAAACCCTGTATCTCTTTAAAATGCGGGTGTTTTGATGTTTTTATAAGCTCAAATAAAACTATCTCTAAAGAAGTAATTTTAGCGCCCAACTGCTTCATTTTTTCCATACCGATCTGGAATTCAAATTCATTTCGAGAAGCGGTTATGTCCTGAACTATTTCAACTTCATAGCCCTCGGCAATCAGGTCAGCCACTGTTTGATAAACACAAACATGAGCCTCAATCCCGCATATAATGATATTTTTTCTTTTAAAATCCTTTAAAACCGCTTTAAAACCGCTTTCCTGCATTGCGCTGAATGCGGTTTTTTCAAAAAACACTGTTTTATCTGTGGTTTCATGTTTTAACTCTTTAATGGTTGATCCAAGGCCTTTTGGGTATTGTTCAGAGATAATACATGGAATTCCCAAAATCCCTGCAGCTTTGAGTAATTTTGCTGCCTTGCCGGATATGGTGTCCGTTTCCAGCATATTTACCAGTTTTTCCTGTAGATCGACTATTAAAATCAGTGAATTTTCAGTATTTAACATAAATTATTCCCCCATAACCTTTACAATCAGGCGTTTTTTCCTCTGTCCGTCGAATTCGGCATAGTAAATTTGCTGCCAGGGACCGAGGTCAAGTTTTCCATTAGTAACAGGGACTATAACTTCATGGCCGACCAAGAGGCTTTTAAGGTACGCATCCCCGTTTGTTTCTCCTGTCATATGATGCCTGTAATTAATATTAAATGGGGCAAGGTTCTCCAGCCATTCGTCAATATCTGCTATTAGCCCGCTTTCCGCATCGTTAACATAGACACCTGCTGTTATATGCATTGCAGAAACGAGTATCATTCCTTCTTTTACGTTGCTTTTCCTCAAAATTTTAGCTATTTCACTTGTTATGTTTATGTATTCCCTGTGTTTTTTAGTGTTGAACCATAGGTATTCTGTGTGAAACTTCATATGAAAACCCTTTTTATCCAATAAAAAATGGCTTAGGCTGGAGTTGAACCAGCGACCCCGCGGGTATGAGCCACGTGCTCTAACCAACTGAGCTACTAAGCCTTAATTAAGCAAATTAATTATTATACACTTATTACAAAAGATCAATAGTGTAATACTTATACCTTTAAATATTTTCTCACAGAAATCGTACTTCCAATCGCACCCACAGCTATTCCCGCAAGAATAATCGCAAGTATTACTATATTTGTATTTAAGAAAAGGTAATCTATATAGAAAAAATCAGCAAGCTTTTTCAAGTAGTAACTAAGTACTAATAATGGAATAATAGCCAGTGTGCCTGCCCAAAAGCCGTAAAACGCTCCCTGCAAAATATACGGCGCTTTTATATACCAGTTAGACACGCCCATCATCAGCATTATTTCTATTTCCTGCTTTTTGGATTCTATAACAAGGTGAATGGTGTTATTTATTATAAAAAATGTAAGCCCGCTTAGCAAAATTATAATTATAAGAGCTGCAATGTTTGCATAATAACCTGCAGTGCTGATGTGATCAGCAAGTTGCTTTGCGTATTGCACTTCTTCAACTGCCTGAATTTTTTTTACATTCTTAATAAATTCATCAATTTCTGAGCGATCGACTAGTTTTACCCGAATCGTATCAGGAAGAGGATTGCCCATATCTGGTAAATCCATTTGGCTTTTTAAGCCTTCCCAGGCTTGTTGTTTCGTTATAATTTTTATGCTTTTTATATTTTTATATTTAAGTATTTCCTCTTTGACATTTTCAGGATTTTTTCCTTGCTTTAAATATATGGATACCTCCATAGAATTACCAAGCTCATTAACAAAGTTGGCAATAAATAAGCTTGTGCGGAAAAGGCAACCAAACATACTCAATATAGCTGCCATGGTCGTTATAATAATCAAATTCATCCAACGGGTTCTTTTGATACCCTTGAATGTTTCTCCTATGATTCTTGTGAATATTCTTAATTCAGCACTCATAAGTTCCGCAGTCCATATCTTTAACTATTTTACCCTGGTCCAGAGTGATTACACGTTTTTTCATATGATTAACAATCATATGATCGTGCGTGGCAACAATTACTGTGGTTCCACGCTTGTTAACCTGTTCAAGTATCTCCATTATTTCCATAGATGTCTGAGGATCAAGATTTCCGGTTGGCTCATCAGCAATTAATAAGGGTGGGCCATTAACTATCGCCCTTGCAATCCCCACTCGCTGCTGTTCGCCTCCTGACAAGCATGTTGGAAGCTCGTCTGCTTTTTCATGCAGGCCTACTATTTTTAAAGCGCCGCGCACTCTCCTGTTTATTTCCCTATCGCTCATTCCAAGCGCACGGATAATAAACGCAACATTATCAAATACAGTTTGGTCACATAATAATTTAAAGTCCTGAAAAACAATACCCATTCTTCTTCTTAAATGATGGACTTTATAGTCTTGTAGTTTAGCAACATCAACACCACCAACCAGCACTTGGCCTTTAGTTGGCACTTCTTCCCTGTATATAAGCCGCATAAGGGTGGATTTACCTGCGCCGCTGGTTCCGACAAGGAAGACAAATTCGCCCTGTTTTATATGCAGCACTGCACAGTCCAGAGCTTTTTGCTTTCCATATATTTTTGATACGTTTCTTAGTCTTATCATTATTTCTTAATATTATACAATTCTATTGCATCATTAACAAACACTTCAGCCACAAGCCCGTATTTTTTCATTAATTCATCATACTTTCCGCTCTGGCCAAATTCATCCCTGACTCCAACCCTTTTTACAGGAAGAGGCATTTTTTCACTTAGCAGCTCACAAACAGCGCTTCCAAGTCCACCAATAATGGAATGGTTCTCAACCGTTAAAACTGCACCTGTTTTTTTAGCGCTGTTGAGGATAGTGGTTTCATCAAGGGGCTTAATTACAGGAACGTTGACTATTTCTGCTGATATACCTTTACTTTTCAGTAGTTCAGCACATTTTAATGCCTCAACTACTGTTTCACCATATGTAGCAATAGTTATATCAGTCCCTTCAACAAGAACACTTGCCTTACCGGTAAATTTATACTCATTTGCATCAAATATTTCCGGCATATTGGGTCTTGTCAATCTTATATAAAAAGGTCCGGGTGTTTGAGCTGCATACCTGACAGCAGCCCGTGTTTCCACGCTGTCTGCAGGTATAATAACATTCATATTAGGTAAAGACCGCATTAAGCTTATATCTTCAAGTGCCTGATGACTTGCTCCATCCTCACCAACAGTTATTCCGCCATGTGTAGCAACTATTTTTACGTTAAATTTAGGGTGTGCAACTGAACATCTTACCTGATCCCATGCCCGGCCTGATGCAAAAACCGCAAATGTGCTGAAAAAAGCAATTTTTCCGGAATAAGCCAGCCCTGCTGCTGTACCGACAGCATCCTGTTCAGCTACTCCCATATTGAAAAATCTTTCTGGGAATACTTTCTGAAACTTTATTGTCTGGGTAGAACAGGACAGATCAGCATCTAACACAACAATGTTCGGGTTTTCACGCCCTAATTCTACAAGTGTTTCTCCATATGCAGCCCTTAATGAGCTTACAGGTTTATTATCAGTTAACATTTTACTCTTAATTCCTCAACAGCTTTCATAAATTCTTCTTCATTAGTGGCTCTGCCGTGCCATCCCGCATTATTTTCCATAAATGATACACCCTTGCCTTTTATTGTATTGGCAATAATCACAGTAGGCTTCGTTTTTTCTATAGCTTGCTGGTAAGCGCCATAAATTTGCTGATAATCATGTCCGTCTATTTCAATAACTTCCCAGCCAAAGGCTTGCCATTTTGCTGAAAGCGGCTCTAACCCTTTTACGGATTCTGTTCCACCATCTATTTGAAGGCGATTTCTATCTACTATAGCAGTTATGCTATTTAACTTGTAATGTGACGTTGACATTGCAGCTTCCCATACCTGACCCTCTTGCAATTCGCCATCACCAAGCATAACAAAAACATTTGACGGGTTGTTATCAAGTCTTAAAGCCATTGCAATTCCGTTTGCCATAGATAAACCCTGACCAAGTGAACCTGCCGGAATTTCTACACCGGGGACACAGTTACAGCCTGGATGTCCTTGCAGCCTTCCGCCTAACTTTCTGAAAGAAGCAAGTTCATCTTCACAAAAGTAGCCGCAATTAGCTAAAACAGAATATAAAGCAGCAGATGCGTGCCCTTTTGATAAAACGAATCTGTCTCTTTTACACCATTCGTTACAATTACACCATTCTGGGCTTTGTTTTAAAACCTTTTTATATAACACCAGCATTAGATCCAAAGCTGAAAATGTCCCGCCCGGATGACCTGACTGCGCTTTATGAATCATTGTAAGGCATTGTTCACGTAATTTATTAGATACCCGGGATAATTCCTCTATCTCCTGCCCACTTAACGTTTTAATATCACTCATTTTCGTACTTTTTTCCCAAATTCTTCCTATCAAACACGATTCTCAAAAAAAACAACGGTAACACAGGAAACATCCTGTTAAACCTCTCCGGCTGTGTCACCAAACGGTAAAACCATTCTAGCCCAAAAGCCTGAAAAAGAACAGGTGCTCTTTTAACTTTTTTAGCCCATACGTCAAAACTACCACCTACGCCTATCATAGCAATTTTTTTTAAAATATTTCTGTGACGTTTTATAAAATATTCCTGTTTTGGACAACCCAGCCCAACAAAGAGTATTTGTGGCTCTGACGCCTGTAATTGCTGCGTAATATCGTTTACTTCCTCATCTTTAAAATAACCATGATGAGAAAAAACAACATTTACTCCAGGAAAATTTAGTTCTTTGATAATTTCAGGCTTACCGCCCAAAAAGCCCACACGTATACCTTTTTCAGCACATTTTTCGAGTAATTTTTCAGAAAATTCAATACCCGGTAATTTTTTTGCCCTAAAAAATCCCGAACTCCAAATCGCCAGCATCATGCCTATGCTATCAGGTATCACGAGTTCTGCCTGTTTGAGTATACCTGCCAGCTCAGGTGATTTATCAGCAGCAGCTATTATTTCCGGGTTAATTGTAACAATGTGAAGACCCTGTCCTTTATCTATTGCGTCAAGCACATAATTTACACCTTCATCCTGCGTGACAAGGTGCACAGGGTAACCAAATACATTTGCTTTATTCATACACTAAATTTTACATCAAATTTAAGCAATTATATTTAAAGGTTTTTTTTGTGTATCTTCCGGTTTTAATTCCTGATTTTTATCGGGTTTCTGTCCTGATTGTTGTGCAATTTGTCCTTCAAATGCAGCTCTTTGAGATTTTGCAGAACTTGCTGCACCTATTGCTGATGTTGCCTGTGCATATACTGACTGATCTGCGGCAGAAAGTCTTCCGGCATCCCCGCCAAGTGATGCAGGTGCTATTGCTGATTGTGCGATTATTCTTGCGTGATTTTCAGCTTTTTCAATTTGTGTCATTGGCGCCTGAAAAGTAACACTTGGTGGCATTTGAACTTCTACATGCCCACCGGTTGCGATAGCATTACCCAGTTCGTCACTTCCAGTTTCTATAGTTTTGCCTTTAGCAAATGAACCTGCTACCTGCTGGTGCAAATCTTCGTGCGCATTTACTTCTTGATTTCTTCTTGTGGTTTTTTCCCTGACTTTTTCTGCGAAAATACTATCTGCCTGTTCTTTTGGAGCGACCAGTCCTTCAGACGTTTTATATAAACCCTGGCAATTAGGGTTTTGTTGTGCAAGTATAGGTTTTTCTATTTTCGGAAAGCTCATATTACAAAATTCACAATTTCTTATATATATAAAAACAAAAAGTTTGGAAAAATTTACTTTTTTCCAAACTTTCTTTATTTTCTTATTAATTACCTTAAGCTTAACTGATCGCTAGGCAATAGTATGTTATCAATAACATGAATTACGCCATTGTTTGTATTAACACTCTGTACGATTCTTGCATTATTTAATGTTATTGCATTTGCAGCATTTCCGGCGCAAACACATCTTCCATCCGTGGTTTTTATAGTACTACCGGCAGCTAGTTGTTGACAGGATACACAATCAGAAACAATATGGTATCTCATTGCTCTTTCCAACTCGCATTGATTTTGTGCGCCGGCGAGTTTGTTAAGCATATCCTGCGGTACATTGGCTAAAGCAGCATCTGATGGAGCAAAAACCGTATATGGCCCTCTCCCTTTTAAAACTCTATTAAGATCGGCACGCTCTAATAGGTCATAAAATTTGCAGAATTCACCTGAATAGTATAGTGTTTCTGCAGTACTCATGTTGGAGTTTTGTGGCAGAGCAGCATCGGCTTTTATTGTGCCACTTAGCATAATGGCTGTCGTTACCAGTACCAGAAGTAATATTTTTTTCATTTTTCCTCCTTATAAAATTACTCGATTGGATTTCTCGATTTTGACATATTATTCATCACAATATTTGCTGTTAAAATATCTTTAAGTAGGATTTTTCCAGGATAAAAATGCAGATAAACATAGCACATTTATACCCTGATTTACTAAACATTTATGGTGATAAAGGCAACGTAACTGCCTTTATTAAACGTTGCACGTGGAGAAATATAGACGTAAAAGTCCATGAAATCGGCATTAACGATAAAATAAACCCTGAGCTTTACGACTTTTATTTTATAGGCGGAGGCCAGGACCAGCAGCAAATCGCGGTTTCTCACGAACTGCAGAAACAAAAAACCCCGCTTCATGAAGCCATGGACAGCGGTGCGGTTTTTCTGGCAATTTGCGGGGGATACCAGCTTTTCGGACATTATTACCGGCCGCATGATGGTGAGGAATTAAAAGGAATCAGCCTTTTAGACGCATACACTATCGCCGGAAATACAAGATATATCGGAAACGTTACAGTGCTGTCTGATTTACCACTAAATAATACTAATACTTTGACAGGGTTTGAAAACCATAGCGGGCTAACGTATTTAGAAGGTGAAACAAAGCCAATTGGTAGCGTTATTATCGGGAACGGCAACAACGGTAAAGATAAATCAGAGGGAGCCTATAAAAAGAATGTTTTTGGCACTTATTTACATGGTTCATTACTGCCCAAAAACCCACATTTTACTGACTATTTAATAAAACTATCCCTTGAAAGGAATTACGGGCAGGTTAATTTAGCCGAAATTAACGATGAATTCGAGTGGCTTGCACACAATAGAGCTGTAAAAAGAAAGTATTAATACGAAAAACTTTTAGGGGGAGAAATGGCCGCTGTGCGGACATTTCTCCCCCTAAAAAACCTTTTTAACGCCAGGGACAGTATGGAATATATAAAATTAACGCCTACAACGCCACCAATAAGTTATACATTGACTGCAATTTTATAAGCTATTAAGCTACTTCCTGCGGGACAAACATTGCAGCTACTTTGTAATCTCTCTGCATTACAAGGTCGTTATCCTTATAAACATAGAATTTAACATACTTTATATCTTCTTTGATTGCGACTTTCAGGTTTTGAGCAAGCGCATTATAAACAAAATCCTTGTGGGGCACATTTATTTTGCTTGCTCCAATCTCGAAGATTTCCTCGTCATCAAGCTGTACCTTGATTGAGATAGTATATTCGCCTTCATCCCAGCCCGGGCCGCAGATTGCAGCAAGGTCAAAATAAGCTTCGGTTGGTTGTTTTATAACTAAAAACTGATCCATAATGTTTATACAGCTGAGTTTGTTGTTTTTATAGACAATATTTTCAGCAAGTATAAGGTATTGACTTTGCATAGTTGAATCTCCTTCTCTTAGTCTATGTTTAACACTCTGTTTATAGCTACCGGAACATATTCCATTAACTTCTCGGCAGTTAGTGAATACTCATTAATTTCCTCTAACGCAATATTAGCAGCGAATCCATGCAGGAATACTCCCAGAATAGCAGCAGTCCGCAACTCAATACTCTGTGCCACAAAACCCGCAATCATTCCAGCCAGCACATCTCCGCTTCCTGCAGTTGCTAGTCCTGTGTTTCCTGTTGTGTTTATGTAGGCATTTCCGTTAGGCTCTGCAATTATCGTGTTTGCACCTTTTAAAACTACAATTGTGTTGAATTGGGCGGCTGCCTGTTTTGCTGATTGAAGTTTATTTCTTAGTATTTCCTCAACTGGTATTTTCATTAACCTGGAAAGCTCTTTTGGGTGCGGGGTTATAATTGAATTCAGCGGCAAAACTACACGCTCCTGCATAGCTAGGCAATTTAAACCGTCACCGTCGACTATGACTTTATCGCCCCTGTTTGTGACCTGCTGGATAAAGTTTGAAACAAAACGAACAGTTGCTTCTTCCGTACCAAGTCCCGGCCCAATTAAAATAACGTCGCTTTCTGCGCTTTTATCAAGCGCATTATTCTCATTTAAAGGCAAATACACGATTTCCGAAGCTTTGGCAGCCACGATAGGTATAACGGATTCCGGTGCAGCAAGGATAGTATATCCCGCTCCGACAAGAAGAGATGACATTGCGCACATATAAGCAGCTCCTGTCATTGTAAAGCTTCCCGCAATGTTGAATACCTTGCCGAAAGTGCCTTTATGGCCATCCTCCGGCCTGAACGGCAGGGATATGTGGGCATAATGCGATGTAATAAGATAATTATTGTATTCTTTAACTTCTTCACTGAGAAACTCAGGAATTCCAATAGGATATACCATAATTTCTCCGCAGTAGTCCGCCCCCGGGTACAGTAAATGTCCGATTTTTGGCGAATGGAAAGTCACAGTGTAGTCTGCAATAACCGCACTACCCATAACATCGCCTGTTTCGGCATTCACACCGGAAGGGATATCAACAGAAACTATTTCACCTTCAGCATACTCGTTTATAGATTCAATTACATCTAGCTGGAAACCATGAATTTCACTATTCAAGCCTGTTCCAAAGACAGCATCAACCACTATATCAGACAGGGAAATAATTTCCTTGAATTTATTAATTGGAATATCGTCAAAATAAATAATTTCTGTGAAATTTTCGAGTATATTGTGATTAAGCAGTGCATCTCCGGACAGATTTTCAGGTCGGAAAAGTGAAATAACTGTTGTTTGTACGGAATTTTCAATCAAATGCCTTGCCGCAACAAACCCATCTCCGCCATTGTTACCTTTTCCACAAATTACAAGAACGCTTTTTTCTTCATTTTCTGTTATTTCAATTACTTTTTCGCAGACAGACCTGCCAGCGTTCTCCATTAGCAGCACACCGGGGATTCCCAGCTCTTCTATGGCTCTCTGGTCGACCTGCTTCATTTGTCGGCTTGATAATACTTTTATCATAATTATTCTAATTTACCTTAATAATACTGGATTTTCCAGTCCCTTAATTCATCGAGAGCGCGTTGTTTTTGTTCCGGTAAGACGCTGTATTGCAAAGATTTTTCCATATGTATTCTTGCTTCTTCTCCATTCCCATTGAAATAACTATCTGTACCCCTGGAATAGTAAATTTCACATAAGAGTTCCTGTGCGTTTGAATAGCCCGGTTTCAATGATAATACCTTTTCGCAGTACTTTATAGCTTGGTCATATTCTTTATCGTTTGTAAGATTAAATGCATGGCTTAGGTAGGCTGCTATGGCATTATCAAGATAAACGTCTGATTTATCCTGCTGATATGCTTGTTCATAATATTCTGCCGCTTTAACGTAGTCTTTATTTTTGTAAGCTTTGTGAGCCATATCTGCATAATTTGCGCCTGTTGCAGGCAATGAAAGCAGCAGGAATGACAATAATAAAATTAAATACTTCATTACGACCTCTCCTTTTTCCCCTTTTGCATAATTTTAAAGTATTTATCAGGCAAATTTATCGGACACGTTTCTAATAGAGATTATTAATGTATGAAATTTTTTCAAAAATACATTAAAATAGTAATATATGTTAAAAAAAACAAAAGCTTTTACCCTTGCAGAAGTACTGGTGACTCTTGCTGTAATAGGAGTTGTTGCAGCTCTAACTATACCTGCTTTAATACAAAACAGCCAAAATGCGGAAGCAGCCGCAAAAGTAAAGAAGTATTCATCAGTATTAAATCAGGTTATAAAGCGATATTCTCTTGATAATGACTGTATTGGAGACCTTGCAGTCTGCGGAGCATTTACCGGTAACCTTGATCAAGCGGGAAATCAACAGGTATGGGATGCCCTAAAACCATATTTTAAAATAGCTAAAGATTGTGATACTAATGCAGGACAAGGTTGCTTCTATACGTCATATAAATATTTAAATGGAACAACTCTGCCAGGAAGTGTTGATGATTTTAATTGGGCGAAAGCAAGGTTAGCTGATGGCATATCTATCACATTAGTCGATTTAGGTGCAGGTAATTGCACATCATCAAAATCTGCCGATCCGACTAGCCCTCTCTACGAAACTATTTGTGGAGCTGTAGGTATTGATATAAACGGCTTAAAACCACCAAATCAAATTGGAAGGGATTATTTTCACTTCAAGATTGTAAAAAATGGAACGGTATACCCATCAGGTGCATTTGATGATTATGCCAGAGGCTGTGACCCGGCATCCGGTGATACTAACGAAGATGTTAGCGGTGCGCCTGGATTTGGCCTTGGCTGTACCGCAGAAATTATAAAACACGGTTCCATTAATTACTAAATTATTGACAATCAGGTATTATTTATTGGACAATGATTATTGAGAATATTTTTCAATAAGAGGCGGAATAAGATATAAATGAGTTTATTGGGTTGTGATTGTAAAAATTGCTGGAAGGGTGCTGACTGGAAAGGTGCTCAAATTTGTAAAGATGAAGGGCAGCCTAAAATAGCTCTGGTCGGTAACCCTAACGTGGGCAAATCCGCTATGTTTAATGCATTGACCGGGTGTTATTACGCTGAGGTAAGTAATTACCCCGGCACTACAGTTGATGTTTCCAAAGCTTTTATCAAGGAAGGGGAAATAATTGACACACCGGGCGCTTATTCTATCGGCAATTATACTGATGATGAAGTTGTTACAAGGAAAATAATTGAAAAATCAGACATCATAATTAACGTAACAAGTGCATTGAGCCTTGAGCGAGACCTTTTTCTTACCTATCAGTTACTTGAACTTGATTTGCCGCTGATTGTTGTAGTTAACCAGACAGATGAAGCAAAAATTAGAGGAATCCAGATTGATTTTGAAAAACTTGAAAACCTGCTGGGAGTCAAGGTTATTCCGGCTGTAGCTGTTGCAAATAAAGGAATATCCGAGATTTTAAAAAGTATCAGAGATAAAGAATATAAACTTTCCTGCCACCAATTATCTGTAAAGGAAAAAATTGCACAAATACTTGAACTGGATAATGATTCAATAAAAAAAGAACAAGTTTACAGTGAAATAAGAAAGAATATAACCCAAATAATTGCTGAGGTTATTTCAGAAGTGGAAAAACAGGTTAATATCTCGTATATAGTGGGTAACCTCCTACTTAATCCCTACATCGGCGCAATAACTACAATATTTATGCTTTACCTTCTTTATAAGGTAGTGGGAGTGTTTATAGCAGGTGACCTGGTTAATTTCCTTGAAAATGAAATAATAGCAACCCATTATATTCCCTGGATAACTGAAATTGTTGTAAAAATTATCCCATCTGGCGCTATAAATGAAATACTCATTGGCGAATTCGGAATACTAACAATGACAGTGCAGTATTTAATAGGGGTTTTACTGCCTATGATCTTCGGTTTCTACATATTTATGTCGATTCTGGAGGACTCAGGCTACCTTCCCAGGCTCGCCGTACTATCTGACAGGTTTATGTCCAAAATCGGGCTCAACGGCAGGGCAATCATACCTGTAATACTCGGATTCGGCTGCGTCACAATGGCAACAATAACCACCAGAATACTTGGCTCCAAGCGAGAAAGGACAATTGCAACCGCAATCCTTAATTTAATAGTGCCCTGTTCCGCACAAATCGGCATTATACTAGGACTTATTGCGGTTATTGGAGGATTAGTCCCATGGCTTATCTATCTATCTACGCTCTTTATCTTAATGGCCCTGGTTGGAACAGCGCTTAACCGGCTTTTGCCCGGTAAATCGACTGATTTATTCATTGAACTTCCACCTATGAGAGTACCTCTCCTTAAAAATGTGCTTAGTAAAACATTGGTTAAAACGTGGTATTTTTTACAGGAAGCAACCCCCATTTTTATATTAGGTTTTCTAATTATTTCCGTGCTGCATATTACAAATGCTCTGGCTATAATCCAGCACTTATTTGAGCCATTGACTGTTGGCCTGCTGAATTTACCAAAAGAAACAGCAAATATGTTTATTATGGGTTTGATAAGAAGGGATTTTGGCGCAGCAGGACTGGCAGAGATGGCAGGAATGGGCGGAGGAACAGCAATATTAAACAACATCCAAATACTGGTCAGCCTTATAGTATTAACATTGTTTGTCCCCTGTATTGCTGCAGTGGTGATGCTTTTCAAAGAGCGCGGCTTTAAGGAAGCGACATTTATCTGGTTTGGTTCATGGGTGTTAGCTTTCGGAACAGGTGCAATTATATCCAGAATTTTATATTTTTTTTTGAATGTGTTATAACTTAATATAACCAAATACCGGGGTGAGGCACTTTGAAGAATTTTATTTTTAAAAAGAAAATATCCAGGATGTGTGTATTATCAGTTGCAGCGTTTTTTGCGCTCAACCAGTTTTCTTCTGCAGAAATAGCGTTGAATTTAGTAGATACAAGCAAACACAAAATTGAACTCAGTGAGCCAGCACAGGAAATAAACAATGACCTGTTTGATTCTAAGGAGGAAATGATGAAATATTACCTCCAGGATCAGAAAAAAATGGATATTGAAGACATAAAAGTATTGTGGGAGTCTACAGTTAAACGAAATCCTGTCATTACGTTCGCTTTACAAAAATTATCCCTTCCTCCTGACAAGAGAAGGATTACTTCATCCAGAATGACTAAAACTCTTGCAACGCTTATCCGTGGTGCGGCAATGCTGCCGGGCATTCTAGGAGCTGATCCTGTTACATCAGGCGCATCTTCTTTTGGCGGCGGTTTGGCAGGCAGGTATATTGCTGATAAAAATTTGCCAAAACAAATGCCTATGACTGATACAGAACTTATCCATCTTGCAAGGCTTGTTGAAGACCTGCAGGATAAGATTATAAGAAACTATTATGACTACAAAGGTAATCTTGAAGCTTATAAAGTAGCAAGAGAAAATACCATAAAGTTTAACAAAATGTACTCTGATGCTCTGGAATCTGATGAATTCGCCGTAATGTTAACTTCTAATACCTTATACAACAAGGCTATGAGGACTGAAATCGAAATTAAGCAAAAAATTAAGCTTAACCGTCTGGAATTAGAAAGGCTTGCCGGTGGAGAGGAGGTCACTGGTTTAAATCTTGGCAAAACTTCATTGTTAGAAGATTTGAAAGCAGAATCCATAGATAAAAAGGAAGGACCACCTGTACCGCAGGTTGTAGAAGGCAAAGTAGAGTCCGATAATTTAGATATAAGAGCGCTGGCGAGAGAAATCGCTGATGAAATGGAAGACGAAAGAAAGGAAATCCTTGCTGATCTGCAAATTTTATGGGAGGCTGGTGTAGAAAATAGTGAAACTATAAGGTTTGCTATCCTCAAATTGTCTAATCCTAACGGAGATGTGGAGAAAAAGACTTTAGTTAAGCAAATTTTATCTCCTCTGGCAAGCGTGGCTCCGATTGTTGGATTAGGGTTAGGTGATCCTGTGTCAGCAGGAACAGCAATGTTTAGCGGAAATTTACTTACATCTGTGCTTTCTGATGACAGCAAAATAAATGCTCATTTATCAAAAGTAACAGATGCTGACCTGGTTTTGCTTGCGCAAGAAACCGACTCACTTCAGGAAAAGCTGATAGTGCTTTATCATAACTATTTAAGTTCATTAATGGATCTAATGCTTGTTGAAAATATGGAACAAGCGAGCAAAGATTATATGGATGCCATAAAAATATCAAAACCTGAACTGGTCAATGTTGCGGATGTTTTTTACAATGAAACCCTGGATCTGAAATATCGGGCACAGCAGGATGTACTGAGCAAAAGGGTGGCACTTGAACAGTTTGCAGGAAATGACGCGCTGTTTGTTGTGGATAAAAACTTGCAGGACAGATTAGGTTATAATCTATAATTTTTATGTAAATTTTTGTTGCGCAAAGTGTTAATTTTTGCCTGATCCCGGTTTTAATATAATTGGTGAAGCTATGTCATTGAGGTAAAAGTGTCTATAAACCCTGTTATGAATAATAATGGATTTGCTGCGATGAAATCCAGAATTCAAGCGCAAAACTCCAAAGTAATTGCGCATGAAGAAGCGCATAAAAGCGCAGCAGGCCCGCAGGCTGTTGGTACTCCTGTTTATATCAGGCAAAAAATTGCTTTTGGCAAGGGACAATCAATGGAAGCAATAATTGGCGGCCATCAGGTTATTTCAATTCCTGCCCCCATAAACTTTACTGCTTCCAGGTCAACAATTGATAAAACAATCAGAGCAGCAGAACATACAATTTCAGGAGCAGAAGCCCCTTCAGATGGGTTATCTGATGCTGATAAAACAATTGCAAATAGAGGAAGGCAAGTTCTATTTAGTGCGAAGCGAGCAAACATGGAACGCCAGCAATTTGAGTCAAAACTTGCAGAAAACGAACAGAACCCTGAACAGAACTCTAAAAATAATAAAAGAAAACCGCTTAATATATTAGCATAATGTTTTACACAAAAAAGAGAGTCGGTTGAAATACCGACTCTCTTTTAATATTTTATTTTTGCTATTCAGCAGCTGCTGGTTCAGCTTCTTCTGTTTTAACTTCTTCAACTTTAACTTCAGCTTCAGCTTTTTCTGCAGCTTCTTTTTGAGCCTGGGCTTCAGCTTCTTTTTTGGCTTTCGCTTCTTCTTCAGCTTTAGCTTTTGCTTCTACTTTGGCTTTTTCTTCAGCTTCCTGTTTAGCTTTTGCTTTTTTAGATAATTTTTCTTCTACAACTTGTTTTCTTACAAGGCTTCCAGCATCGTCACTGTTATCAATTAAATACTTAACTGTATCTGTAGGCTGTGCACCATTTTTTACCCAACCTAAAGCTTTTACCTTGTCCAGTTTTAATTCTTTTCTTCTTGGATTGTAATGTCCAAGCTCTTCTAAAGCCCGGCCTTCTCTTTTTTCTCTTCCATCAATAACTATTACTCTATATATTGGGTTTTTCTTTGATCCAAGTCTTTTAAGACGAATTTTTAGCATGTTCGAGATTTCTCCTAGTATAGTAATATTGTTATATAGTTAACACAATCAATACTTATAAGCAAGTATTTTTGCAACATAGAATCCAGCAAAAACCAAAAGGATGCCACCTATATTGCTTATTAAAACATTAAAGGCAAATTGCTGGATTTCTCCATTCCTGATTAAATAAAAATTTTCCAGCGCAAATGTTGAAAATGTGGTAAATGCGCCCAACAAACCGGTAAAGATAAAGAGTTTCGTAGTATTGCCAGCTTCAAAAATGCTGAATACACCCCAAATCAGGCCGATAAAGAAGCAGCCTGTAAGGTTCACGAGTATTGTGCCCAAAGGATAAGCAATTCCTGTGATTTTAAATGTAGCTTCACACATTAAAAACCGTAAAATCGCTCCTATCGCGCCGCCAGCTGCAATTGATAAAAGGTTTTGTATCATTTTATTATTATTACAAAAAAGTAAATTTCATGCATAAATTAGCGTTTATATAAGTATAATGATTAACCCTGTTGCCAAATCAATCATCAGTAAACCTGCATCCTTTGAAAAGAAGCTTAACGCAGACCAGCAAAGCTCGATTTTCGGCTGCCAGGCAACAACTGAAATGCTTAAATCCACCACAAAGATGGCTAATGGAGCTGTAAAACGATCTTTTACACTGCATATATAAATTAATTACCAGCAATTTTTTCAATCAGAATGTTTTTATTCATGTATAAGGTAAATAAGGTAATAAAACATGTGCGCAGTAGATTTAATGGGAAACATGAACAGAATTTCAAATAGTGAATTCGCATTAACACAGCAGATTCCTAACGCAGCATTAGGAAATGCTACGACCGCCGCATCAGGTAAAATGCCAGTTTTTGCGGCTCATCAGGCAGAGAACGATCTTATACGACAAAAATTATTGGCAGAATTTACTTACATGGCCTCAAATGCAATGGAGCCAGGTTTAGAAAAAATGGCAAAAGAACGTGCTAAATCTTTTGCAGTAAAGGTTTAAAAAATTGCAGGGTTGTTCAATACAAACACCAACCAGCTCCGAATGTCTTTCTGAGGAGGGCGAGCAAGTTATCAGGAATGAAAGCGATAGGGCTGTTTTTTCGCCCGACGTGAGAATCTGTCTAAGTGAGCCTTTGACCCACAGTTTACATGCAGTGTTGGAATTGAACAGCCCTGTCCTATTAAAAAATTTCTGATAATCCGAAACAGCTCAATTTTGACTGAATCTAAACGGAATTTTGGCTAAAATTTGACTGCTTTTTTATAAAAAAATATAAGAAAAAAAACTGACTTTTAACAACAATTTCTGATAATCCAAAATGAAAAATTATGTAAAAAAGAGGATTTTCTCTCCTTACTCCATTTGGCAAAACTCTTGCCAGTAATCAATTCTCGCCATATGATCTTGAGATATTAATTAAAATATGGTATAATAAGATATATAAAAAAATTAAATTTTTAAATTATAAAGAAATTTTTTTATAAAAAATAAATTCAGAAATTTATTTTTTAATAAGACAAAAGCTAACTAAATTACTTCCCTCAAATACTCAGCGCTATGCTCAGGTACTGCTATATTTATGCACATCCCTGTACCAAGCTCAAAACCCGCTAATACTGTCATTTTTGGGATCAGTTCCATATGCCAGTGATAGAATTTTTTAGTGTCCTGCTGCGTTGGTGAAGTATGGATGTAATAGTTATATGGTGGGTTATCCAACCCTTTATAAATCTTGTATAAAGTAATTTTCCACACCTGCGCAAGACTTTTAAGCTGGCTGTTGGTTAAATCCTCATAACAACTGCTGTGGAATTTAGGCATCACCCACGTTTCAAACGGCGATTTAGACGCATACGGCGCAAACGAAAGGAATTCCTCGTTTTCATATATAACCCTAGAACCATCTTTTAGCTCATCCTCAATCATATCGCAGTATACACACCGATTATTGTCTTTAAAATATTTTTTAGCACCGGCAATTTCATACTCAATAACCGGAGGAACAACAGGCGTAGCAATAATCTGGCTGTGCGGGTGGGAAAGAGTTGCGCCTGCTTCAATGCCATTATTTTTAAAGATTGCTATATATTGTATTAATGGATCTTTCGCTAAAGCAATATACCTTTCTCTGTATGCCTTTAAAACAAGCTTAATTTGTGGCAAAGGAAACAGGGCTGTGTTTAAAGTATGGTGCGGTGATTCAATAACAACGTCAGCATTGCCTCTTGCATAAGTAAAAGACTTCAATGATCCATCATTTGTGATATTAAACTCACCATCAGGGCTAAGTGCGGAAAATTTATTTGTAACTACCCTCAACGTCCAGCCGGACATATTGGAAGCATTAGGCTTTTCCCGATAAGTAAGTACTTCCGGCGGTGTTGTGTGTTCATTACCGTAACAAAAACAGCACGTAGAATCATGAGCATTTCCGCTTATGAAAACATCTTCGTCAAAAGTATGATTGTATGGTCGTTTTGCTCTTTCTGTGGCTATTATTGCCCACTCACCCGTAATTGGGTTTCTTCTCATTTCAGGCATCTAAATCAAACCTTAGCTGTCTGTTTTTCGGTTCTTTTCCCTACGCAAATGTAATCGAATCCTCTTTCCTGCATTCTTTTCACGTCATATTGGTTTCTGCCGTCAAATATTACAGGATTTTTAAGTGATTTTTTAATTCTTTCAAAGTCAGGCCGCCGGAATTCATTCCACTCAGTAGCCAGAATCAAAGCATCCGCGCCAATCAAAGCATCATAGCTGCTAGTAACATAAGTGATAGTATTACCAAAAATTCTTTTTGCTTCGTCAGTTGCCTTAGGATCGTAGGCTATTATGCTTGCACCTTTTTCCAGAAGGGTATTTATGATAGTTATAGCGGGCGCTTCCCTCATATCATTTGTTCTTGGCTTAAATGCCAGCCCCCACAGCGCAAATGTTTTACCCTTTACATCATTGTTAAAATAGTTAAAAATCCTCTCTATAAAGATTTTCCGCTGTGTGCTGTTGGTTTCATCAGCTGCTTTAAGTATTCCGCAGGGGATAATATTATCCTGAGCAATTTTTATAAGGGCTTTTACATCTTTTGGAAAGCATGAACCACCGTAACCCAGGCCAGGGAAAAGGAATTGACTGCCTATTCTTCTGTCAGTACTCATACCAATCCTTACCTGCTCGACATCTGCGCCTACTTTCTCGCAAATATTGGCAAGCTCGTTTATAAATGAAATTTTAGTTGCAAGAAATGAATTTGCCGCATATTTAGCCATTTCAGCGGATTTAACATCCATAATAATGATAGGGTTTCCTGTTCTTAAGAACGGACTGTAAACTTCCTGCATAATTTCCGTGGCTTTCTGGGAATCAGAGCCAATTATTATCCTGTCAGGCTTAAGGAAATCATCCACAGCAGCGCCCTGTTTCAGGAATTCCGGGTTAGACACCACATCAAAATCGCAGGAAGTAAATGACTTAATGTGTTCTGTGACTTTTTGAGCTGTACCGACCGGCACAGTGCTTTTATTTACAACAACTTTATATTCATCCATTGATTTTGCTATTTCTTCTGCAACTTTAAACACATATTGCAGATCGGCTGAACCGTCATCACCCTGCGGAGTTCCGACTGCTATAAAGCAAATTAAGGAATTTTTTACTGCTGAGTCAAGGTCAGTGGAAAATACCAGCCTTCCCTCACGTGTATTTGAAATTATAAGTTCTTCAAGCCCCGGTTCGTAAATAGGAACCTTACCCTGACGGAGTTCCTTGATTTTTTCTTCGTTATTGTCTACGCATATAACGTCATTACCCATTTCAGCAAGACAGGTTCCGGCCACAAGCCCGACATATCCAGTTCCTATAACGCAAATTCTCATTTTTCTTCTCCTGATTATTCCTAAGAATGAAATTATTATACTTAAAAAATTATGTGCTGTCCTATTATATAATGGTATAATTTATAACATGTCCGAGCTTGAAAATATCATTGAAAAACTAAAAGAAGTAAAGCCTATCCTTGAAAAAGAATATTCTGTCGAGGAATTAGGAGTATTTGGCTCTTATGCAAGAAATGAGCAAACTGAAAATAGTGATATAGATGTTCTTGTCACTTTAAAAAGAGGGCATTCTGTTGGTGTAATTAAATTTTGCGGAATGCAAATGTTTTTAAGCAAAATTTTTAATAAAAAAATTGACCTTGTTTCTAAGAAAGGTATTCATCCTGCATTGGAAAAATATATTCTTAGCGAGGTTATATATGTATGAGGAAAAGGCCTTATAAATTTAAAATTTTTTATTATTTTTGACAAAAATCAGTTACTTTTCAACCACTACCAATATTCTTCTACAAATTCACACTTCCACCTTCCCTAAGCTTTTTAATGGATTTTTTCTGTCCCTCAAATTCCCTGCCAAGTTCCTTCACAAAACTCAGTGCCTCAAGTTCCCTTGCTATTATGTCTTTCAACGAGAATATCTCATCAACGGAAAGATATGATACATCTTGTGATTGATGCCCCTGCTTCCAGAAATTTTTAAAATTATACAGTGTTCTTTCCTCAAATCCTGGAAGATTGTTTATATAAGACAGCCAGAGGTGAAATTGATGGGCTAATATGTAGATATTCACCGGCTCATCATTTAATGCGAAAATTGCAGGCGTACTAAACCCTGCTTTCAACTTAACCGGGGAAAACATATTAATAACGGTTGTGAATAACAGGGCTTTTATCCCTTTCATTGGTGTAATAAACCCTTCAGTTTCACCGAAAAGCAAGAGAATTTTATGTATATGCTTAGATTTTACAATTTGGGTCCCTTTTGATTTTATAAAATCAAGCAGTATTTCAGGTTTATCTATTGCGTTTTTAAGGACTTCACGGGCTTGTTTGTTAATTTCTTCCTTTATAACCCGTTGTTCACCATCGATAGAGAGGGAATCATCCCCGGTAAGTATATTTTTTATACCGTTACGAATAATTTTTTTTGTAAAACGTTTAAACATATAAGTTTAATAACCTTTCCTGGCATTTTATTTCATACTATTGTAAAAGCTGGTTTTTTCAGCTGTATCAAGGACTCCATTTTTGTTTACATCAAATCTTAATACTGTGTCCATCCATTCGAATACATCAATTCCGCCATCATGATTAAAATCGTATTGTGCAACAGCATTTACTGCCATAGTTGAAGCTTCTGCTGCTGTAAATCCGGCAGCAATAAGCGCACGTTCATACTCTGACGCCTGAAGTGTACGGTCATAGTTTGAATCTCTTGTTTTTAAAGTCGCAAGCTGGCTGGTATAAATTTTGTTAAGCTGATATGTATTATTTAAGTCTGCAGTAAAACTAAAATTATACCCGGTTGCACCGGCAAGCTTTTTGTTATAATTCATAAGCTCATCAAATTCAATTGCTCCTGATTTATTTATATCTAAGTCTATATAAGCCCTGGTTTGTTCTATAATATCTATCATTCCATCCTTATTAAAATCATAAAGGGACAACATACCGTCTGCTAAGTATTCCGGTAATCCTTGCTTTTTAAGGTATACCTTGTATTCATCAGCGCTGTAGCCTTTATTTTTATCAAGATCCAACGGGTTAACAAAAGCTGAGGCTTTAGCAAATAACTTAGTGTACTGAGTATTATTAGTTGAATCCGCATTTAATGTTACGCCGGAGTTAGCTTCGTAGAAATCCATCTTTTCATCAAAGTCCCATACACCATTCTGGTTATGATCAAAGTTTGTAAGAGCTTTTGTAAATTCTAGTGCATCCATTTCACCGTCTTTGTTAGTATCATAAGCACTAAGAGCTGCATCAGCTATATAATTCGGTATCCCCTGTTTTTCAAGGTATAAACGATATTCGCTCTGGGATAAATTTCTGTTAAAGTTCAGGTCAGCAGTTTTAATACAAGTGATTGCATAATTATATAATTTCCAATACTGCGTGACATTATCAGAACCAACACCGCCTAAATCGATAGATGGTAAGGCGTTATCAAAGAAATTCAGCCTTTCATCATTATCCCATATACCATTAGCGTTTGCGTCAACATTTTGCAATGCCTGGGTTAATTCCAGCGCATCCACCTGACTATCACCATCTGTATCATAGTAGCTAATTGCCTGGTCAGCCATTTCATCTGTTAAAGCATAAACACTTCCAAGCCATTTTTTGAGCTCTACATTGGTTAATTTATTGTCACCGTTCCCATATGTTTTTACTTTTTCAATGGCAAAATTAAATAAACTCCAATATTGCTTAAGATTATTGCTGTCTACGCCGCCTAAATTTATGGATTCCATTGCATTATCAAAGAAATTTAGCCTTTCATCGTTGTCCCATGCACCATTAGAGTTTGCATTAACCGAAATCATAGCCTGAGTTAATTCCATAACATCCATCATTTCATCGCCATTTGTATCATAATAGCTGATTACCTGATCTGTCATTTCATTTGTGAGTCCATAAGCGCCGCCTAACCAGGTTTTGAACTCTGCGCTTGTTAATTTATAATCACCGCCCCCATTAGATTTTATTCTATCAAATGCGAAGCTGAATAAGCTCCAATATTGCGTGACATTGTTTGCATCTACCCCGCCTAAATCAATGGACGGTAAGGCGTTATCAATGAAATTCAGTCTTTCATCATTATCCCATGTGCCATTATTGTTTGTATTAAGTGCAATCATGGCCTGTGCTAATTCCAATGTATCCATCTGGCCATTTCCACTCGTATCATAATGGCTTACTACCTGGTTTGCTATATCATCTGTAAGTGCATAGGCACTTCCCAACCATTTTTTAAATTCTGCACCGGTTAATTCATTATCACCGCCGCCATAAGCGCTTGTTTTAGAGGTTGTGAAGCTTAACAAACTCGAATATTGTGTTACGTTAGTTCCGTTTACACCACCTAAATCAATATGTGGTAATGCATTATCAACGAAATTCAATTTTTCATCTTTGTCCCAGACGCCATTACCATTTACATCAAAATCTACTAAAGCTTTTGTTAATTCCAGGACGTCAAATTCCCCATCACCATTTCCAATCAAGGAATCATAATTACTAACAACCTGGCTCGCCATACTATCTGTCATTCCAAAGCTGGCTGATAACCATTTTTTGAATTCCGTACCGGACATCCTTTTGTCACTGTTAAGATCGTATGTATTCATAGCTGTTAATGCAGAGTTATACATAGTCTGTTGCTGTTTAATGTTAGCATCAGTGGCATTTAACTCTATTCCGGTAGCTGTCTGGTACAAATTCATTAATTCATTGAAATCCAGTATCCCTGTGTGATTTGCATCAAATTGTAAACTGGTATTTAGCCATTCTATTAGGTCTAAATATCCGTCACTATTTGCATCCTGAGACGCCATGACATCTTTTGCAATGTTATCAGATAGTCCAAGTGATTTGTATTTTTTTATTAATTCGCTTTCAGAGATTCTATTATCACTATATTCAGTATCAAGGCTGGTTATGTATTTTTTGACAGAATTATACAGGTTAGTGACCTGTGTAACATCCATAGTATTCGGATCAATAGGTAGATCCGGGTCTGCAATCACACCATTCATACCCATTACTTCATTAAATTCGAGAATTCCGTTCTTGTTAATATCAAACTCTATATTTGGCAGCATCCATTCATAAATATCCAGTCCGTTGTCACCGTTTTTGTCATAAAGTTTAACTGCCTCTGTGGCCATATATTCAGGGAGTTCAAGCTGGGTAAAGTAATCTTTTAATTCGTCTGCATTTAAGATTCTGTCAGTTGTATCATCTCTTAGAGTCATGAATTTTTTTAAGGAATTATAAATTGTTGAATACTGTTTTAGATCATCGGCTGAAGCAGAGATTAAGCCAGAGGAAGACAGATTGCTGTATAATTCAAGTTCTTCGTTGAATTCAAGAACACCGTTTTGGTTATGGTCAACACCAGTATATGCTTTCATCCATTCCAGCTTGTCCACTCCACCGTCAGCATTAAGATCAAAAGCCTCGAGTGCTTCGCCTGCTATATAATCAGGCAAACCAAGCGATTTCATTCTTTCTATTAACTCTGCTTCACTTAGTTTTTTGTTATTATCACTTTTGTCATAAGTTTGTATAAGTAAGCTTGCGGCATCTTCTATTTTTGCATACATTTGGGAGTCAGTTATGCCCGACAAGTCAGTCCCTGCTATATGGTCAAAAAATGCCAGTTCTTCACTTTCTCCGATATTTCCATCACCATCAACATCGAATTCAGCGTATGCCTTCATCCATTCAAGGATATCCAATCCGCCGTCAGTATTTACATCATAAGCTGCAAGCGCCATATCCGCATAATCTTGAGGAAGGCCTTTACTTATGAAATACTTTGCCAGCTCATCTATTTGGAGTGATCCGTCCCTGTTAAGAACCTGGTTACTGCTTATATCAGAAGCTGATAGGAAATTTTTAACTGTAGTATAGAGCTTGGAGTATTGAAGCTTGTTTTCTTCGGTAATATTTAAACCTACCCCGGTTAAATTATCGTATAAAGTAAATTCTTCATTAAATTCCAGAGTTCCGTTCTGGTTCAAGTCGTAATCAAGCATTAATTTTAAGTTTTCAAGAAGGTCAAAGCTGCCATCACCACTTACATCATGAGCGGAAATAATAGCATCAGCCAAATAGTCAGGTAATCCGATAGCTTTAAAATGTTTCTTATATTCATCAGCGCTTAACACGCCATCTTTATACATATCATAATTTTTGATAAGTTCCTGGGAAGAAGCTAATATTTTTTCATATTGGGCTCTTTTTGCCGGGTCTGGTGTGTATGCTATACCTGAAAGATCTTCATACATAGCAAGTTTTTCGTCCGCATCCAGTACCTGATTGGAATTACCGGTGTACAGCGTGTAATCTTCGCCTGTTTCACCTTCTATATAATCTGTATTGACTGTGCTGTTGTCATATCGGGAGAAAGCTTCCATAAGTTCAAGACGGCTTAATTTAGCGTCCTGGTTTGAATCAAATAGTGTAAAAGCATTCTCCGCAATATATTTTGGTAATCCTTTTGTTACGAGTACATTCTGGAGTTCTGTCAAACTCAATGCTTTGTCGTAATCTTTATCTCCGTTAGTGATGAATTCTTCATTAACGTTATTCCATAGGGTTTTATCTTCAATTCTTTCCTGCATATTGAGGAATTCCCCGCTGGAAACAGCTCCATCCTTGTTTGAATCCGATAATGCGTACTGATTTATGATTTCTAAGATACTGACTGTGCCAGTTTTATCCATATCAAACAGTCTTACAAAATTTTCAGCCATGTGCTGGCCAAAACCTTCAGGTAATTCTTTTCCTGCATTTTTATATGAGGTTTCAGCCTGTTTTATTGCTGCCCGGTATTCATCTACACTTATTTCGCCATCTCCATCACCATCATAACCTTTTATAGCTTGAGCGCCCAGTTTATATAACCCGGTATACTGTGTTTCGGAAATCGCAGCACTGTCAATCTGTATATTTGAAAATGAGTTTATAAATGATATAAGCTCGCCATATTTCATTTCATCATCGTTATTTGAATCAAAACCTTCATATAGCGATACGAGGCTATCAAAAGATAGTGAATCGCCACTGCTATGAGCTGACCATATTTCTTCTGCCATACTCTTAGGGAAATAGGCTGTTTTTACCATATAATTCATAAACTCATCGCGACTGAGTTCTTTATTTGCATCTTTGTCATAAGATTTAATTAAGGAAGAAACCATTTTCTGGATTGCAGTAAAGCTATCTGAGGGACGTAAATACCATGGCAGGTTATTTATAAGCTCTCCAGCTTCTCCTTCATCAAATTCAATAACGCCATCCTCGTTTGTATCCCATTGTAAATTCTGCAGGAAAAATTCTTCAAAATTTATGGCATTATCATTATCCCTGTCATATAAATCAATTAAATTTCCGGCAGTAGCGCCGCTATCGTCTAATCCCATATTTTTAAGGATTGTGGTGTATTCAGAAGAATCTATCTTCCCATCAGCGTTTTTATCGTAAAAATTAATCGCACCCTGGGAAGTTGAAAGAAAATTAGAATACTGAGTAAAGGTTATATCAGATGGGATGTCCGCATTTGAAAATGAATTATAAATGTTTATTCCCTCATTCCAATCGAGTGTATCATTATTATTTGAGTCAAATGAACTCAACCCATTACTAAACTCTTCATTTGTTATTATCCCGTCATCGTTGGCATCAAATGTATTAAAAAAGCCATTACTCATGTAAGAAGGTAAATTTACAAGCTTTAAAAACTTGTTATATTCAGCAAGGGAAATCTGGCCATCCACCGGGTTGCCAGCAACATTTTCCAGTGAACTAAAGAAAATACTTACGTTATCATCAATCGTATACGCATCGGTCCCGCTGAATTCGCTAAAGTCCCGAATATTATACAGATTTAAGATGTTGAGAAAATTAATTGGAAGACCCATTTTATTCCCCTTGAAACTGACGATACTTAATAAAATATATCGACAATCTCAGGGAAAACCTGCAATTTTCTTAACAAAACTTTATATTTTAAATTATTCTTTTGTGTAATTCCTTACTACTTTCCCATTCTCAATCTTGACATGATGAATATCCTCAAGGCTTTCTTCAATAAGGAAATACCTGTGATCAACCTTTTTTCTGAGATGCATTAATTCATAATATAAATACGTAAAACCTACTGCCTGTATAAGTATAACAGCACCTATTGCCGCTATGAGCCATTTTGTTACATAATTTTCAATCTTATTAAGAGGCGCTGCCATGAGTTCCCTGCAAGAATGATGTGCCTCTTCAAAATCTCTGCTTCTTTCTGCGAAACTTTTTATATTACTCATAACATTATATCCTTAATTCACTGCTATCTTTTATATTCTATATAATACAAAAAGTATACAAAAGTAAAGTTTATCCTATAACAAAACTGGCCGGTTAACACCGACCAGCGTTGCTCTATTCTTTAAAAATTATGCTTGTGCAGGAGGCGCTTCAGGTGCTGGTGCTTTTTCTGCTTCTGCTGCTGGTGCTCCTTCATCTGGTGCTGCTTCACCTTCTGCTTTATGTTCACCTTCAGCCGGGGCAGCTTCGCCAGCTGGTGCGCTAGCTGTAGCGCTTGCTGCATCTGTAGATACTTGTGCTGCTATAGCCTCTCCAGGTTGTCCAGCGTCTGCTGTTTTTACAGTTTCTTCACTTGTTGTGGTTTCTTCAGTTGTTTCTACTTTTTCTTCAGGCACATCTGAACTTGCTGCTTCTGTTCCTTCTTCTGCAGGTTTTGTAGTTTCAGTGGTTACCTGAGTTTCTTCAGTTTTTGTAGTTTCAGTGGCTTCTGTAGGTTCTGCAGGTGCTGCTGGTGCTGCTGGTACTTCAGCAGCTGCAGTTTCAGCCTTTTGATCCTTTGCTTCAGCTATAGTATTTGTATATTTCTCAATTAATGCTTCTGTTTCGGTTTTTGGAGCTTCTGGAGCTGCAGCTGGTGGGGCTTCTGGTGCTGCAACTGCTGGTGCTGCAGCGGTTGCAGTTGCTGGTGTTTCTGGGACTTCAGCTTTTGGTGTTTCAGCTATTTCAGCTTTTGCAGCTTCAACTTTAGCTTGTGCATCTGCAATTACTTCATCCTGTTTTATTGTTTCTGCCTGAGTTTCAGCTTTTGTATCTTTAACAGGTGCTGCTGTTGCTGCAGGTTCGGATTCTGTAGTTTTTACAACATTTTTAATAGTGTCTACTTTTGTTTCAGTTTCTGCTTTAGTACCGGCGCCTGCTGATTTACCTGAGCTATCTGAGCTTCCAGTATCGACTGGTGTTCCGACTCCTGATGCACCACCGTATAAGAATGTTGAATACTTGCCTATTAAGCTATCGACGCCAGCTACACCATTACCTGTATCAGGTTGTGCCAGAATGCCACTTGAAACGGACGGTACACTACTACCAGTTAATAATCCACCTGTGCCTAAGCTGGCTGATCCGGCTAAACTACCGAGGCCTACACTTCCGCCGGGTAACATAAGGTTATAAGTACCAAATGCACTACCTACTGGCAAACTATTTATAGCACTACTTGTATTACTTAATGTACCGCTATTTGTCATTGCTGCTAATGTATTTCCCATTGGCGATGTATTAGTTGGAAGAGCGCCGAGGTTTGCAGCTACCTGTGTTAGGTAAGGATTTGATGATGCTGCTGCAGAATTAGCAAGAGTTGCCAGGCCGCCTGTATTAAGGCCTGCATTTAATCCGGTATTTAATCCGGTACCCATTCCGCCCATGCCTGTCATTCCTGTCATTCCACCCATCATACCGCCTGTATTAAGTCCGGTACCTAAGCCTGTATTACCTAACATACTGGCAAATGGGTTAGAATTCATTGCTGTATTGTTACCAGTTATTCCACTAAATGCGGATATAAGACCAAATGCCATAGTAAGTAAACTTGTCAGAGCGTTAGTTGATGTTGATGCACTGCCTGTATTAGAAATTCCTAAAAGAGAATCTGCTAATGAATTTGTTGATGACTGCTTGAATATTGAATCAGTTCCAGTACTTGTCTTAGTTGATGTACTTTTCGCCGAGTCTGAACCTGAAACAAGTGATGCTAAATTTGCTAACGATTGTGTAATTTGTGTTAAACTACTGGAATTTACTTGACTCATATTTTATACTCCTCTATTATCTAGTCTTTATATAAATTTAATATATTTATATAAAAAAATTTATATATTAAAAATTGACGGGTGTTTCGCCGTCAATTGTTAAAAAAATATTAATATTTAAGAAATTATTAACAAGAAGCTTCAGGTATCCTGGTAACCTTAATAGCTTTGCGTTGGTCGTCGGTTATTGGATTTCCTGTAGATTTATCTATAAATTCAAATTTATTAAGAATCTCTGGATTTCCTGTTGGAGTTTGTATCTCAAGAGAATAAATATCTCCTAAATGTACTTCTATCTTCTTCTCAGGTTTTATATCTTCACTGTTAAGTATTAATTTTCTATCCGGACTTGTATTTTTGTTTTCATCAAAACAAATTTTGTTTAATTTATCTATACTTCCCAGAGAAACGTCACCGCTAGAAATGATGGAATCTGCCTGTAAATGATTCCCAATTTTTACCCATTTATCAGCTTCAACATTACGCGTAATATTAGCATTATCTCCTAACTTAACTGTATGTCCTTTAACCGATCCGTATATTTCAGTATTATTACCTGCTATAAACTCTCTACATGCTGCAGCATCACGCTCAATAACGGCATTATCTTTTAAATGTACTTTATATGCTTCAAGATATCCAGCATGCAATCCATTATCTATTGTAATCAATCCTGTTGCGAAAACTCCATTAGCAATATCAGCACCATCTTTTAAATTAACTGTATTAGCTTCAACATATTCGGCGGTGAATTTATGTCCTGCTGTTAAACCTCTGGATACTGTAACCTCGCCCATAATAGTAGCGTTATCTTTTAAATCAACTGTATCTGCGGAAATAAAATTACTTATGTAAGCATCATTGCCCATAGTGATAGTTTCAGACATTATACTTTGCCCATGAAAATTGTTTCCAGCAGTAAATGTTTTGGCTTCAATAGGCTCTGGAGCTATAACATTGTGACCTACTCTTTGATCTTTCATTGAATCCATTATAGGCTCTGTTAGAGTACAGTTACTCTTTATTGGCTCATAACAACTAATTGGATCGGCAAAAGCCATCCCAAAATTTACGCTTTGCTTTACAGGTAGTCTTAATGGTATGTATTGTGTAGTAAATTGTAACATTTTCTACTCCTTTAGTAGCCTCACATATATAAAGCTACTGAAAAAAAATGTTAACAGTATAAATGAAAAAATTTACAAAAGTTTAGAACCAGTTACTTTATATATATTTATAGCAACTTGCTTACCCTTAACCATAACTTCCCCAAGATACTCTGTTTCAACATAATCCTTAACCTGCTCGTAAGTTGAATGGCTTATTATAATGTTAGTTTTATACTCCTTGTTTAAACTTTCTAGCCTGGATGCAGTATTTACACTATCCCCCATAACTGTGTAGCTGACCATTTTTCTGGCTCCTACCGGCCCCACAATCATTTCCCCGGTGTTGATCCCGATCCCTATATTTAATTCCTGCCTGTTCTCACTTTTCCAACGTTCATTTAATTTTTCAAGAAGTTTTATCATATCTATAGCAGTTAAAACAGCCTGGAGTGCGTGATTTTCAACCGGCAGCGGATCGCCATAAAAAGCCATGACAGCATCACCAATATATTTATCGAAAGTGCCCCCATGTTTTATTACAACTTCATAAACTTCATTAAAATACTCATTTAATTGAGAGAGTAATTCATTAGCAGGCAAATGTTCTGATAATGTAGTAAATCCTCTAATATCTGAGAATAAAACAGTAAGAACTTTTCTATCACCTTCTTTTGATATAACTGAAGGGTCTAATAATAATTTATCAAGTACTTGAGGCGATACAAACCTGCCAAACAACTCTTTAATCTCATTTTTTTGCTTATTTGAAATGTGAAGTTTATACAAGTACACTGTCATTGCAGTAGAAATTATAAAAATTAGCGGATAAACAATGCTTATCCAGTATCTCAAAAAAGCAAAACTTGCCACTGCAGCCAGCATATATGCCAGCACAATAAATACTAACCAGATAAAGCTGTAAAAATTGGAGCTCGCCTTGCGAATAAATAAACCTGTTACTAAACAAAACAAAAGAATAATTAAACTCTGAGAAATAAGACCGGCTTTGGTTATAAATTTTCTTCTAAATTTATTCGTTGTATCAGTATCATTTAAAATATTATCAATACACGTAGCCATAATTTCAGGCCCAACGTAATTCATAGCCATAGAAGTTGCATGAATATCTGATCCATTTTGAGTTCTTCCGATAACAACAATTTTATTTTTAAATTCATCAGGCAATATTCTTTGCGACTTATCCAGCACCTTTGAAATAGGTATAAACTTGTATGTGTTGTGCTTACTATGTTCGCCGTGCCAGTTAATAAAAAATTTACCTTCATTGTCTAGCTGAATGACTCTTTTGCCAAGAATTATCCGATCATGCATTAATTTAAACGGTTTTTTCTCCTCATCTGGCAATACAGCTAACACTGCAGCTAAAGGCAATGATGGCACATACGCCGCTACTTTCGAATTAGCTAAAGTATATAAAGGCCTATGTGACCTTATTATACTGTCATTATTGCTTTGTACCTGGTTTGTAGCACCAATATATTTGGTATTTTCAATGAATTCATCCCAAAGTGGATGATAATCTAAATAAGTAATGTAGTCTAAAATTTTGTTTTTATAATCTTTTGATTTATATAAATCTGAATCTTCAATCTTTAAAATTAAATCATGACGTAGAGGTATAAAATCTATATATTTATTGTCACTAAATATTTTTTGCTTTCTCAATAAAAAAGCCAGAATAATATTTTTTTTATGATTTTTTATAGCATTAGCAAATTTAGTATCAGATTTAATATTATCACTACTATTCCCTTCTTTTCCTTCAAATCTGATATCAAAGACAATACATTTGGGTGCGCCTTTGCTAACAAAATCAATAACATCACTCCAAACACTTCTTGGCCAGGGCCATCTTCCAATATTTAAGTCTTTTTCTAATTTTTGGGAATCATTATCAATAGCTAATATAACTATGTCATCACTTGCTTTGCTTTGTTCATTAAGCGCCAGCATATTATCAGCAGACAACCTCGCCAGGTGATCATACAATGTCATTTCTACATTATTTACCATTCCATTTAATAAATAATGTGTCACGATATAAGTAATAGACAGTGTAACAAAAACTACAAATAAAAAAATAAATTTTTTAAAATTTAGCAATTTTTTCATAATAATTTACTTTAATTATATGTGAACATTTTTTCTTAATACTTTTTTAATATTTCGCTTCAACTATTATATACGATATGATATAATATACAACTTAGGAAACTGCTTTTTATGAATTATAGAAAAGAAAAAGGACAATCTTTAGTAGAAACCGGGTTAGTTTTAAGTCTGGTATCGTTAGTTGCAATAGGCAGTCTGTCAGTTTTAGGTAAGTTGATTCAGGAAAATTTTAAAGCTACTGTAACAAGATATTCTGAAGTTGTAGAGATATCCAATGGTGACAATGGAGATGGTGAAACCGGTGGAGATAAAGAACAGTGTCAAAATGCGGGTGGAGTTTGGGTAGAAGGCTGGGATCCCCCATGTTTATATCCATGATTACACTGAAATGTAAATTATTATTATAAATATATATATTAATACTATTAAAATTAAAACATAATAAGTAAAATAAAAAGTTCGGGTACATATAAATAGAAGGGGACACAGTATGGCAGAAATCTTAATTGGTACAAATGGCGACGACATTCTGGACGGTGGTAACGGTACAGACATTTTAATCAGTGGCGACGGCGATGACACACTTTACGGCGGAAATGGTAACGATATTCTTTTCGGCGGAGCTGGTGATGATGTTTTGTATGGCGGAAAAGGAAATGACATCCTTTTTGCAGGCGCCGGCAACGACACACTCTACGGCGGTAACGGAACAGATATATTAATAGCCGATGATGGCAATGACGTCCTTCACGGTGATAATGGTGATGATATTCTTTGCAGCGGAAACGGCGATGATATTTTATACGGCGGTAACGGCGATGATTATCTTAATGGCGGAGCTGGCAACGATACGCTAATTGGCGGTCGTGGCGATGATATTTATTATTTTTCAGGCGGACAGGACCAAGTTGTTGAAGTTGGCGGCACTAATGTACTGAAATTTGCAAGTATGTATACTACTAGTAATATTATAATTACTCAGGATTCTAACAATCTTGTTGTTTCTTTTAATGGACTTCTTGATAAAGTAACAATTAAAAATTGGTTTATTAATCAGTCTAACAAAATTGATTACTTTAAATTTTCTAATGGTACTTCTTTAAATATTAAAAAAATCGAAGCTTTAATAAATAATGATCCACCACCACCTGTTGAAGTTGTGGAAATAAATGGAACAGATGGTAATGATGTACTTACTGGTAATTCCTTAGATAACATTATTGACGGAAAACTTGGCGCTGATACTATGTCAGGTCTTACCGGTGATGATACTTATATCGTTGATAATGCAGGTGATGTTGTTATTGAAAATATTAACGAAGGTGATGATACAGTACAATCAAGCATTAATTATACCCTTGGCGCTAATGTTGAAAACCTTACCTTAACAGGTACAGCTACTACAGCTACAGGAAACGAACTTAATAATATCATTGCAGGCAATTCTTTAGATAACATCCTTGATGGTGGAGTTGGCGCTGATGCTATGACAGGTAGAGCTGGTAATGATACCTACATTGTTGATAATGCAGGCGATGTAGCAATTGAAGCTGCAGGCGAAGGCGTTGATACAGTACAATCCAGCATTAATCTTACCCTTGGCGCTAATGTTGAAAACCTTACGTTAACAGGTTCAGCTACCACCGGTACAGGAAATGCTTTGGATAACATTATCACAGGCAATTCTTTAAATAACATCCTTGATGGCGCAGTGGGTTCAGACACCATGATCGGTGGTGCAGGCAACGATACCTACATTGTTGATAATGTAAGTGATGTAATTATTGAAGATTTAAATGCAGGAATAGATACTGTACAAGCAAATGTTGATTACACCCTCGGCGCTAACGTTGAAAACCTCACAATAACAAACTTAGCTATTTCAGCTACAGGTAATGAACTTGATAACATCATTACAGGTAATGCTAACAATAACATCATTGATGGCGCAACTGGCGCTGATGTAATGATTGGCGGAGCTGGTAACGATACATATATCGTTGATAATGCAAGTGATGTAGTAAATGAAAACGCAGATGAAGGTATTGATACAGTACAATCAAGCATTAACTACGTACTTGATGCAAATGTTGAAAATCTTACTTTAACAGGTACAGCTACTACAGCTACAGG